>CAZPZP010000298.1:0-5553 GCA_964591025.1 uncultured Chthonomonadaceae bacterium | reverse complement strand
GCGGAACGCCCTCCGTCTGAAGAATTTATTCTGCTGTACTCTTGCAAGAGGTCTACTGATACTCCTATTTTTGTCTATGGCTTCGCCTTTTTCGCTTCCGGCTTGCCAGTATAGAGGACAAGACGCCCACGATATTCCGGCGCGGTATGCGGCAGGGTTTGTGTCTGCCCGTTGCGTGTTTCGCTGAGAATGGTGGTGTAAGGGTCGCCTGTGTAGCAGCGTTCGCCCAGCGTCACCGAAACCCATGACTCGTTATTGACAAACATCGGCGCGAGTTTGCCCGCCGTTGTCGTATAAGACAGCCCGCCCATAACACGAGTTTTGCCTCCGGCTTTCGTCTCTATCAACGTCCCGCCACGCTCGGTTTTTAATCCCAGAATCCATAATGCGCCGCCGTCATTGATAATATGCGTGCCTTCCGTCTCTTGATTGAGTTGCTGCGCCCACACGGATTGTTTGGTGAACGTAAACGGACCTCCGCAGATATTCTCCAAGTGCAGCCCCCCTGCTCCTACACGGTTTCGATAGGCATAAATCTCCATATCGCGCAGGACAACGGTTCGCGCCGTATTGTTCTGAATGCCGTAGACCTTCTTCCAGCCGAAACCGAAACTCATTCCCTCCATCAGGATCGTTTTCGCTGTGCCGTCTTCGATTTGGAAAAACGGCGCGTCCTGCGAGTTGATTGGCTCTTCGGGAATGAGATAGGAGTTCATACCGATGATACGCCGGACTTTGCCGCGTATAAAAATTGTTTTGCTGATTTTCCACGCGCCGGTGGGAATATAGACGGTTGTCGCACCGGAATCAATTGCCCGTTGCAGTCCGTCGCTGATGTCGCTGCCCTCGTTGGGTTTCGCGCCCTTTGCAAAGGGGCTTGCCCATGCTGCGGGATCGTCCCATTCCACTTCAACCGGAGGCATACTGCTCCAAGGCAGCACGGAAGACACTTTAGGAAAGAGAGAAAGAACCGGCGAGGAGACGAAGCGATTGGTGCCGGACATCTCCACGATCTGCTTGTTCTCCGTTCCCGATCCCGATTGGAGCAGTGCCTTGTATCCCGATGAGTTAAGAGCCTCTGCTGTCAAATCCGCCGTATTGATGATCGCGCACGTCGTTTTTGCGGCTCCCTTACCCGTCATTTTTGCCTCGACAAGTGCCATTTGTCCGCCGCGATTGATAACCGCCGGAACTGAATTCTCGCTGATCAAATTTTCAATTGCGAGACATTGCCCGTCGTTGCGTAAGCCACATTCGCTTTGGTCTGCCAGAGTGAGATTGACAAAGGTTTGACTGTTGACCGACGCCCCGCACTGCACCCCAACCCCGAATCCCTGAACGCTGACATTCTTGACAAGCAGCGGTCCGTTCATATCGTTGTAGCCCAAATCCAACCCGAACACGCCTTTGCCGTCACTTGAACGAATCGTCACATCACGCACACTGCCTGTATTGTTCGAGAAAAAGCGCAACCCGATTGCTCCCGCATTGCCGCGCCCCGTATCGAAAGTCAGGTTCTTTACGGTGTTGGCGAACCAGTCTGCCGAGCCGTGCGAACCGGAATCAAGCAGGGCAATGGGCTTGGCAGTATCCGTCAGCGTATTGTCTTTGAGGCGGATAATGGCTTTGTTCCTGCTCTGACCTTGCAGATGGGTCAAGCCATAATTGATATTGCCCTGCGGGTTGCGAAACGGGATCAGCAGGGTGCGCGAAATCAGATAGGTGCCATTCGGAAAATAAATGATATGGCGCGTTCCCGTATAATCGTTGATGGCACGCTGCAATGGCTGGGTGTCGTCGGCAGTGCCGTCGCCCTTTGCGTTGTAGGGCGGCTTGGTCACATCAATGACACCGGAATCGGCAGGATAGACGATATTCTCAGCGCGGGCGTTCGATGCGGCAGCAAGAATAAAAGCGCAAATCATGCCAAAAGTCACAGCAGCAAATTTCTTTTTCATGGTGGGTGTTTTCCTATCATCAGCAAACAGTAGACAGAGATTTTAGACGCAATCACGGAAAGCGAATGCCGAGTTTGATCGCCTGTGCCGGAGTGTTGTAGGCGTCAAGAAACGCTTGCGGCGAGTCGGCAAACGGGATAATCGGCTCGACAATTTCCTCAGAACTCAAAAAGCCGCGCCGGAACAATTCCGCAGCGGTTTGGACAAGACGGTCTTCCGTCCACAGCGGATAATCACGCGGCGGGTTCCCCCAAGTCGGCATACTGCAAATCATCTCCAAGCGGTTGTGCAGCCACTCCTTTCCCAATTCCAGAGCAGTTCCCTGACCGCTGTAGAAGCCCAGCGTCACCACACGCCCGCACTTCTGAACGGAACGCAGGGCGGCTTGCAGTGCCGTATAACTTCCGCTCGCTTCCAAAGCAATGTCGGCTCCCTGACCCAAAAGGCGGCGCACCTCTAACCCGACATCGCAAGCCATTGGATCGAGCGTGAAAGTTGCCCCGAACGTCTGTGCCAAATCGCGCCGCTTTTCAACCGGATCAACAGCGACAATGTTGAGACAGCCCGCCCGCTTAAGCATCTGCACCGCTAACAAGCCAATCGCGCCTAACCCAAACACAATACAATTGTCTCCCAAACAGACTCGCCCATCCCGCACCGCCGCATAAGCATACAGTGCCGGATCGAGGCAAAGCGCGTCTGTTGCTGCAAGTGAACCCAACAGATGGGCGTTCTTTGCCGCGATTGTGACCCTGTCCATTGCGGGAGCGTAGCCATAAACTCTGTCGCCGATCTGTAGGGAAGTGACCGCCCCTCCAATCTCAGTGACTGTTCCCACAACCGTATTGCCGAGATAACCTTTCGAAAAAGGAATTCGCAGATCATGTTCGGGTTTAGGGACAAAAAGGCGCATTTCCGAATCAAACCATTCCGTCTCGAACGGCGAGGTTTTGCTGAAAACATGAAACTCTGTGCCGTGCTTGATCGCCGCGAGTTCAGTACGAATGCAGACGTGATCTGCGGCAAGCGGAGACTCTTCCCCTTCTTTGAGAAAAACCCGCCCCTCTGCGTCTGAGTAGAGACCAGTCACCATGAAAACGCTCCGATGATGCGGATGGCATCGTGCCATTCGTCTGCGAATGACAGGGACATGAACGCTTCCTTGTCAGAGCGTTCGGACGGTTGCTCCGGTCTGTAGTGTCGGCAGTAAAATCCGGGGTTCGAGAGAGACAGCGGGATCGTCAATCTTTTCCATCAACATCCGAACTGCCTCCTGCCCCATCTCATAATAGGGCAGAACGGCAGTGTCGCATTGGATATCGAGATGAGTGTGCGGCGCGTCGGCAAAAGTGACGAGAGAAAAGTCGTCGGGAATACGCAGCCCGACAAGGGCAGACAGATAAAACAACTGTGTCGCAACTTCGGGCGAATAACAGACAAAAGCGGTACATCGTTCCTGTCCTAAAAGCCATGTCAGAGTAGGCGCGAGCGACGCGAAATTCTTGTGGATATCGAAGGTCATTATCGAGCGCGTCTCGAAATGGGCTTGCTCCATCGTTTCGGTATATCCCTGCTGACGATGGGCGTTGCTGTAATGGCTCGCGCTCCAGTGTAAATAGGAGATTTTCTGATGTCCATTGGCGATCAGATGACGGGTGGCGATGCGAGCCGCTTCACGATCATCGGGGAAGACACAATCGGCGTCGTGCAGCGAGTTGATCCAGATGGCGGGCATTCGGTGCGTAGTAATCAGTTCGATCATTTTGGCGGGAATCGCGTCGTTGTAGTTGATGAGCAAGCCATCAGCAGTGAGTTCGCGCAGAATACGCGGCACTTTCTCTGCACTGGTCAGGCTGACATCGGGCAGTCGCGCCAAAATCAGATTTTGCTCATGGGTAGCCAGTTCGTCCATAATTCCGACACGCAGCCGCAAACTGAGAAGGCTGAGGTGATCGACCTCACTGAGCAGAAGTGCCACGCTGTCGAATCGTCCGTGCCGCATGGCTTTGGCGGAACTGTGCTTGCGATACCCAAGTTCCTGCGCGGCGGCAAGTACACGCTCGCGGGTCTCCTGACTGTGTGCCTCGCCTTTGCCATTGAGAATGCGGCTGACAGTCTGAAACGAGATTCCGGCATGCGCGGCGATGTTTTTGATGGTGATCTGCATCAACCCTATCCTTGTGTAATGAGAACGTTCTCATTATATCACGGCTTTGTGGATTGTGCGAGAGAAAAATCGATTTGCGGCGAAAATTTGTGCAAAAAAAGTCCTGCCAATAGAACTGGCAGGACACAACATCGCGATTTTCGGGACGGAGACAATAACGGAGAGGTTCCCGCTTGCTTGCAAATTTCTATCCGTTGGGCGGCGGCACGACGCCGATTGTCAGCAGAATATTGGCGTAGATGCGCTGTTCACCGGTTGCGACAACGAGGCAGACGGACGGCTCGGAGGCTTTGTGATAGAAGGCGAACCGCTCGACGGGTTCCAACTCCATTCCGTCAAGGAGTTGCGCGAACTCAGCAAAAATGGGCGGAATCGAGCCGTCTGCCGTTGCCATGACGTGCGCGGCTTCAATGGGAATGGCGGTGGCGATGGTTTTGAGAACGTCGGTGGCGGTGACCAGTCCGGGCGCGAGGTTGAGATAGACATGGGCGGCGGTGGCGGGTGAACCTGTAGACGCAGGGTAATTGCCGTCAGCGATCAGGACTTGTGAGCCATGTCCCGCGCACGCCAACGCACGCAGAATTCCGGGATGTAAGAGTTGAGTCTTCAGCACAGTTGAGAACCTCCAAAAGAAGCAAATTGAGAAGCAAATTGAGGGCAACGGTTTTCAATGGGCTAAACCCCATCGCTCGGAGCCTTCGGTGCAGTGTCCTGCGGACACAATCCTTATAGTGATGCGTCGGTTCCTTGCTGCAAAAACGTGGTTCCCGGCTCTTTGAGAGGAATTTCAGCGGCGCACAGCGGGCAGTCATCGGGCGCGAACGTCTCGGCGGCAACCATGAGCAACGCCTCTTGCCGCACGCCGAGCGATACCGTTCCGCCACTTCGGTCAACAAGAACCGCCGAGCCGATGATATTCGCGTTATGGATATTTGCCAGATCAATGCACTCTTTGACCGCTCCGCCCGAAGTCATGATATCGTCCACAATGAGAGTGCGCGTCCCTTGCGGCAATTGTAATCCGCGCCGCAAGGTACGCTCGCTATTTTCCTTTTCGGCATACAACGCTTGTACGCCCAATTGTCGTGCCACCTCGAATGCAAGCAGAATTCCGCCCGTTGTCGGACCTAAAACGACTTCGATCTGGTCGTTTGCATACCGTCGGGCGATCTCCCCACACAAAATTTCCACTTTGTCAGGGTGCTGCAAAACCCAGAACTTCTCCCAATACTCGCCGCTGTGTCTGCCGGACGACAACCGAAAATGTCCCGTTTGCAGCGCGTCGGCTTGCAGAAAAATCTCACGTACCTCTTGTTCGCTCAACATTCCCCTTCTCTCCTCGCCACTCCCTAATCTCTTTCGCACAGGGTATTATAGCCGATACGATGACCCCTTACGTCTCTCTTTGGAGTGCGCGGTTCCGCACGC
>CAZPZP010000297.1:1473-5557 GCA_964591025.1 uncultured Chthonomonadaceae bacterium | reverse complement strand
GAACGAGACCTGCACGAGAAATTCATTTCGCTGTACTCTTACAAGAGGTCTAATGAAATTACGATATTTAATGATCGGGTTCGCATTGACGTTCTTATCTCTGCTCCCGGTATTACGTTTGCCGAAGTTTGGTCGCAACGCCAAACGCTCACATATCAAGGACAGTCCTTCGAGATGATTTCTCTCAATGACTTGGTAACTTCTAAGCGAGCAGCAGGGCGTCCCAAGGATAATGAGGATGTACGCCTTTTAGAATTAAAAGATCAGGAAGAGCAGGAACAATAATCCCCGCCCTATGCTTCTAATCAAAGCACGGCTACCGCCAAAATGGGCGTGGATCAAGACGCCGACGAGATGCTTTCCGGTACAGGCGGCGGGCAGGTGTTCAATCCGCGCAATCGGGCAGTCTTGATCGCACTGCTGCGCGGCTTGCTCAACACCGCCGAAATGACTCGCGAAGCCGAAGCCCTCAACGTCTGGCTTGCCGCCAACCGCTGAGATACCGAAAGAGAAAACTCATGATTGATTTAGAAATTCGTCCCTGTTTCGATGTGGATGCCCGCAGAAAATATGTCGCCGACTCGCCTATCGATTTTGAGACATGGCTGGAACTCTCGCACGATATCGACTCAGAACTTGTTCGGGGGGTAATGATAGATATAATGGCTGCACAATATCCGCATGAATGGATTTTCGGTTGGCTCTACAGCATTATGCGCCCGTATGCGAGTCATCTTAAGCTCGGCGTTGTATTGGGTTCGCGTTCGGCGGTCAAGATTACAGACAATGACGGACGCTTGCCCGATATTCTGTTCGTTCGCGCCGACAATACCGACATCATCCAAAATAATGCAATCTACGGCACTCCTGATCTCGTGATCGAAATCGTCTCAGAGAATGACCGCCCATATCTGCTGGTTCCGCTGGAAGCCGATTATCGCGATATCGGCGTCCCGGAGATCGTTTTCATCGATCCTAAAAAACAGCGGCTCCGTATTCTTCACAAACAGGATGCCAACTATACGGAGACAATTTTGACAACGGGACGCTGGGAACCGCGCAGTCTGCCCGGCTTTTGGATCGAAGTGGAATGGCTATTCATGGATTATAAACCGGATGAACATACAATCACACAACAATTGATCGAAGCCGCCGAAACAAACCCATAACGTCCTACATTTCCGACCAGAGCGCGACTGCCGCCAAATCCTGAGCGCGATCACCGAGCGCGGCAGGGACGATTTTGCAGACGGCGGCACTCCGCTCCCACGCATATTCTTTGACGGCGGCGCGAATGGGAGTGAGAATCAAGTCGCCCGCGTGAACCGCAATCGTGCCGAGAACGATCATTTCGGGGTTGAACAACTGAATCAGATTGGCGATCCCTACGCCGAGATAGGTTCCGGCTTCCTCCAAAATCTGTACCGCAAACGGATCGCCCTGTTTTGCCGATTCGATGACGTGCGCCGCCGTGATGTTCTTCGGCACTCCCCCCGCCAACGCCAAAACTCGCTTGTGCCGCCCATACATCATACTTTCCTGTGCAAGGCGAGCAATGGCAGGACCGGACGCCAACGCCTCCAAACACCCGCGCTTGCCGCAGCCACAGAGCGGTCCATTCATCAAAATCGTCTGATGCCCAACTTCACCGGCGAGATTGTTGGTTCCGCGATACAGCCGCCCGTCCAAGATTAAGCCGCCGCCGATACCCGTTCCAATCGTGAGGAAAATGAGATTCTTTGTGCCTTTGCCCGCGCCATGCCGCCACTCCGCGAGAGCCGTCGCGTTGGCGTCGTTTTCCACCCGAACCGGCAGTTCGAGGGCTTTTTCCATGAACGCCTTGACCGGAACCGCTTTCCACTCCGGCAAGTTCGGCGGCGAAAGAATGACGCCCGTTTCGTTGTCGAGCGGACCGCCGCACGAGACGCCGACGCCCAAAATATCGCCGTGCGCCGCGTTCCCTGCCGCGATGACTTCTCGCGCCATCTCCGCAAGCCGCTTCAAGACCGTGTTGGAGTCGCGCTTGTCAGCGTCCGTCGCCTCACTCACGCGCTGTAATATCTCGCCGCTTGTCGTTGCCAAAACCGCCGCGATCTTCGTGCCGCCGATGTCTATTCCGACAATAAATTTCTTGCTCATCCCGTACTCCTTACTTCACTGCTCTCGGTACGCGATTCGCGAAAATGCAGGGCGATTCCTGCTTGATTTCTGCGCGGCACAAGAACGCACGCGGCTCCTTCTATCGCCAATCCCCGAACAGAACAAACGATGCCCAATGATACGGATGAGCGTGCTTGCCGTGCTTCGCACTCGAAATCGCCGCATTCTGCAACGCTTTGCCTTTGCCCTGCACGCTCTTGAGATTGCCGTAAAACTGCGACATCAAGAGAGGCGTGCTGTTGTCGCTGCTTTTCGAGTGCGAAGCACGGCACGGCGGAACGCCCCCCGCACGAGAAATTCCTTTCGCTGGTCATTGTGCCAGTGCGCGAACGATTGAGATTATATCGCACATGGGCAGGGTCGCGCTGTCATGCGTTCCGCCCCTTTCCAGTGATCTATGCCACATCCCCAATGCCGCGCCATATAGGAAAAATCGCAGGGCGAAACCGTCAGGCATGGTATCAGGCGTGGTATATTGTTGGCACGACGGAAAATTTTATTCAGAGCAAGGAAATTCAGAGGTTATGGCACACGAAATTATCGTCATTGGCGGCGGATTTGCAGGGACAGAAGCGGCGTGGGCAGCCGCCGAGCGCGGAAGTCGCGTGACGCTGTATGAGATGCGCCCGACACGCGCAACGCCTGTGCATCAGACAGGAGATTTGGCGGAATTGGTCTGCTCGAATTCGTTCAAGTCCAACTTATTGACCAACGCAAGCGGTGTTCTCAAGGAGGAGATGCGGCGGCTCGGTTCTATTATTCTGCCGATTGCCGAGAAGCACCGCGTCCCCGCAGGAGAAGCCCTCGCCGTTGACCGCGAACCGTTTGCGCGAGAGGTTACGGCGACTTTGGAGGCACATCCGAATATCCAAATCGTGCGCGAAGAGATCACTGAACTTCCGGCGACGCGCCCGCTCATTATCGCCACAGGTCCGCTTACGTCGGATGCGCTTGCTTCTCATATCGCAACGCTCACAGGAGATGAATCGCTCTCGTTTTATGATGCCGTCGCGCCTACCGTGACGTTCGACAGCCTCGATATGAGCAAGATTTTCCGGGCGTCGCGCAGAGGCAAAGGCGATCCGAGTATGAAGCCGATTGAAGAGACTGCCGACGCACCCGATACCATGATGGGCTGCGTTTCTGCTCCCGAATCGAGTGCGGATTATCTCAATTGTCCCTTCGAGAAGGACGAATATATGGCGTTTTGGCAAGCCATTACCGAAGCGGAACTCGCGCCGCTCCACGATTTTGAGGCGGGCGACGATGCCAAGAAGACGGTCTTCTTCGAGATGTGCGTTCCCGTTGAAGAACTCGCCCGACGCGGCGCAAAAACTCTCGCCTATGGAGCCATGAAGCCGATTGGACTGTCTGATCCGCGCACCGGAAGGCGTCCGTATGCCGTCGTCCAACTTCGACAGGAGAATAAGGAAGGCACACTTTGGGGCTTGGTGGGCTTCCAGACGCGGATGAAATGGGGCGATCAGCGGCGCGTTCTTCGTATGATTCCCGGTCTCGAAAACGCGGAATTCGTGCGGTATGGCGTGATGCACCGCAATACCTACATCAACGCCCCGCGCCTTCTTGACCTGTCCTGCCAACTGCGCGAACATCCCGGCGTCTATCTTGCAGGGCAGATTACGGGCGTCGAGGGCTATCTCGAATCCGCCGCGATAGGGATGATTGCCGGACTGAACGCGCACCGCTCGCAATATGGCGTATGCCCCGCCGTTCCGCCGCGTGAGACGGTTCTCGGCTCGTTGTGTCACTATCTTGTCGAGTCGGACGCCAAACATTTTTCGCCGATGAACTCGAATTGGGGCGTCGTGCCGGAACTTCCTGCGCCTGTTATCCGTGATAAGCGCGAGAAAGCCCGCCTCAAGGGAGTACGCGCTCTTGCCGCCTTCGATGGCTGGCTTCGCAC
>CAZPZP010000297.1:0-1373 GCA_964591025.1 uncultured Chthonomonadaceae bacterium | reverse complement strand
GTACCCGCATTATCGGAGTATCCTCTTGCTATCCCGATCCCTTGATGCGCCTCATTTATCGTGTCGGACGCTTCCGTGACCAAGTATTGCCCTATTGTGATAAGAGACAGAGTGTCCGTGAGCATTCCTTCTTCTATTTTGCTCGTTCTGTCGCCTATATTTGTCCTTGCCGCGACAATCTTGTTTAAGTCGTCTGCAATTTTATAAGAGTAAGAAGTCATCTTGAGAGCAGAAATCTGCTCGTGCTGCTCCAAAATAGCCCTGTCAATGTGAGCAGACGCTTCATACCAGCGCGATATTAGCCCTGACCTAAGAAAAAACATACACAGAAAGCAAAATACCATGCACTCCTCAACAAAAATTATCAAAGACCTCGTCGCAATTCCTGCTCCGGCGGGCGAGGAAGCCTTAGCCATAAACTATATCGCCGCGCAAATAAGGGAGATGGGCTATACCGCGCATATTGACGCAAAGGGCAACGTCTATACCACGCTCGGCGACCCGGAACGCGATATACTGCACATTTTGATCACCGCGCACAGTGACGAAATCGCTCTGATGGTGGTCAATATCGAGTCTGACGGCAAGATTCGCGTCGCTCCGTTGGGCGGAACCTATACTTACAAGTGGGGGGAAGGCGCAGTCGGTCTCATGACGGCGGCGGGCTTGGTCACGGGCATCTTATCGTATGGCTGTATCCATACCAACCACCCCGCGAGCGTCGCAGAATATGCCAGAAACCATCCGCTGACGTGGGATAAGGCGTATATTTTCACCGGAAAAACGGCGCACGAACTGAAAGCACTGGGAATACGCGCCGGAACCCGCGTCGTCCTCGCGCCGGAACGCCGGATTGTCACGGAATTCGGGGAGCATATCGCGTCATATTTCCTCGATGATCGGGCGGACGTTGCGGTCTTGCTGATGGCACTCGACGCCCTGAAAACATCGGACATATCGAGCCATATCACGCTGACTTTTGCGGCAACTGTGTCGGAGGAAGTCGGCGGCGAAGGTGTGAAATATCTCTTGACGTGCCAGCCAGCGGACTTGTGTATCGCTCTCGAAATCGCGCCGAAGACGCCCGAAGCGGACTTCCCGATAGACGCGATTCCGACGATTTGGGCGCGTGACGGATACGCCGCAATGGAGGCAAAAGACGGCTATCTCTTGGAAGAATGCTGTACGGAATTGGGCATAACGCCGAGGTTCCAATACTTGTCACGCGGCGGCAGTGATGCGTCGTGCGCGGCGGCGATTGGGTTGACGGCGCGGGCTGTCACACTCGGTTTGCCCGTCGAAAATTCGCACGGTTACGAGATTATGCACCGCGACGCCCCGAACGAATTGTTGCGTCTCTTGCTCGCGTACCT
>CAZPZP010000296.1:0-5560 GCA_964591025.1 uncultured Chthonomonadaceae bacterium | reverse complement strand
ATGATGAGTATCTATGTCACTGCCGCCACAGAAGCCGTTCGTCGCTATGAACTGGCGGTCAAAGAGAAGAATTGCGTCGCCATTGTGTCCGCCGATGCCGCTCTCGACGCCGAAATTTTGCGTCTTGAGTTCGCGCTGGATCGTTTGCTCTCAGAAACAGGCGAATAAACTTCGCACTTGATGGGTTGTGTTTGCTTCCAGTTCTGCCGATAATCCCCCTCGAAACCTTTTGAGGACGGAACCATGAGCAGAGTGCGAACTCTTTTTACAATCATCATTATATTTTCTCTTACCACATATGGGCTTTATGTCGGCGGGTATCGCTCGACGGAAACCGAACTTATCCACGCCGAGCATAGGGAGAATCTCGCTCGTCTGGAGCAGACAGCACTTGCTTCCAAAAAAACCAAAAATCCGAACGCACCTTCCGATGGAGCGACAAAGTTCTATTCCGTCAAGTCGAAAACATTGCCGCCCGATGTCCAAAACGCGGCGACCACACTCAAGACCCATCCCAAGCCCTTCCTGAAAGTCAAAAGCCCGCAGACACTCGTAGGCTATGCCGCTCTGTCCAGCGGGGAAATTCTGCGCGTCGAATTTCCGCGTGTGGCGTATCAGCGGGCGCATACCCTGATGCTTCGGAATTTCTCCCTCTCCGTGTCGGCGTTGTGGGTCGTGGGCTTGGGAAGCGTGCTACTGGTGGAATTCGGGAAGAGTTCGCGCCTCAAAACACTGATCGGGCAGCTCCGCCAAATCGAATCGGAACGCCGTCCGCAAGCCCGTCTCACAGTAAAGGGCAAAGACGAAATCGCCCTGCTCGCCGGAAACATCAATACCCTCCTTCAACTTTTAGAAGCCAATACCGAGCAGCTTCACCGCAAAGAGCAGATGCTCAACAACTCCACTTTGGAGATGGAATCGCAGATCGAAGACCGCGTACGCCAAATGGCTCCGCTCAATGCCGCTCTCGAATATGCCGTCGAAGGAATCGCCCGCATAGATGCTGAGGGACGCTTCTTGCAGGTCAACTCTGCCTTCGCCGCGATGCACGCCTACCGCGTGGAAGAGATGCAGGGCTTGCGTTGGGTCATGTTCGTCAATCCCGAAGACGTGGTGCGCGTCCAACAGGCGTATAACACGATGCGAGGGAACGGCAAGGGCGAATGCGAAGTCCAAGCAATGCGGCGCGACGGCACAAAGTTCTATACCGAAGTCGTGATGGTGTTCGCACGCGGCGAAGGCGGCGGACATTATCGCTTTATAAAGGATGTCACCGAGCGCAAACAGTTGGAGGCGAAAGTCGAATATCAGGCGTATCACGACGCACTGACAGGACTGCCGAACCGGGCGATGTTCATGGAAAAACTCATGCACGCCCAAACCAAAGCGCAGGAGTTTCAGCGCGGAATCGCCGTTATCTTCCTCGACCTCGACAACTTCAAAATGGTCAACGACAGCATGGGACACGAGGCGGGCGACCAACTGCTCATCATGCTCGCGGAGAGATTGCGCCTCTGCGTGCGTCCCGGTGATCTGGTTTCGCGATTGGGCGGCGACGAATTTACAGTGCTGATGGAAAATATCACGATGGAGGAAGACGCGGTTCGCATTGCCGAGCGTATCGTTCAATCGCTTCATGAGCCGGTGACGCTGGCAGGACAGGAGTTCTGTCCGTCGGGGAGTGTGGGCATTGCGTGCGTCAACGATGCTGCAAAGTCGCCCGACGATATTCTTCGAGACGCCGATACCGCCATGTATCAGGTCAAGGCAAACGGCAAATCGGGCTACGTCGTGTTCGAGCAGAGCATGAACGAGAAGGTTTCCGAGCGTGTCGAGCTGGAAAACGGACTGCGCCAAGCCTTGCAAAATGGCGAAATCGTGGTCGCGTATCAGCCGATTGTCACGCTTCGCACAGGGCGCATTGTCGGACTCGAAGCCCTCGCTCGCTGGCAACATCCCGCCAAAGGCAACATTCCGCCAAGCAAATTTATTCCTATCGCCGAAGAATCGGGGCTGATCGCGCAGCTGGGATACTCCATTCTCGAAACCGCGTGTACCGAAACCAAAGCATGGCAGTCACAAATCCGAAGCGAACTCCCCCTCGTGATCAATGTCAACCTTTCGGGCAAACAGTTGCAGCAAGCAGACGTTGTTGAACGGGTCGCGGAAGTGATTAAACGCACCGGAATCAACCCCGCAACGCTCAAACTCGAAATTACCGAGAGCGTTTTGATGGGCGATATGAACGACATCGTGGAGAAACTTCAGCAGCTCAAAGGTTTGGGCATCAAACTCGCCATTGACGACTTCGGGACGGGTTATTCTTCCATGTCGAGTATCGGCGCGTTCCCCGTAGACACCGTGAAGATAGACAAGGCGTTCGTTAGTCGGCTGGGTCAGCAGTCGGAGGCACAGGCGATTGTAGGCGCAATCATCATGCTCTCGAAGACAATGAAAATGGACGTGGTCGCGGAAGGAATCGAGATAAATGCCCAAGCGGAGCATCTCAAAAGTCTCGGCTGCGATATGGGACAGGGCTATTTTTTTGCACGCCCACTGCCCTCCGAAGAGGTTTTGGCGCATTTGCAAGCGTCGGAGGCAGAACAACAGCAGGAAAAGCGGGCTTATGACAGGGATGCGTTCGAGCAGATGCTGACCAGCCTTTCCAACGAACCAAAACCAAAGGCAAAAGTTGAGGAAGTGCCTTCGGAAGTCCCGTGTTACAATTGGATGGCTCCGACGAATAAGGCGGCATAACCGATGAAAACACCCAAACAACCGAAGCACACATACGGCTTTACGTTGGCAGATATTCTCATTGCGATGGTAATTCTGTCCCTTTGCTTGATGTTTTATCTGGATGTGTTGGTGCAGGGAAGACGCACAACACTGAAGTCAAACTATGAGTTTCTTGCGTTGACACAGGCGCAGCAGCAGTTGATGACGGTGCAGCAGGCAGGATTCGATCCGCTTGCCTCTTTGATGAGCAATTTGGTGACAACGGATACGGTGTCCACTCTGCCAAGCGGCTCGATGGTAACAACAATTTCAGTGGTTGCCGCTTCAACGACACTGCGGCAGGTGGATATTGTTGTGACGTGGACAGCGGCGACACAGACCGCATATACAACGGCACAAGCGACAACAGGAAGCATACAGGCGGACTACACAAGAGCCTCAGCGAACGGATCGGTTCGCTTGACGGGGTTTGTGAGCAGGCAACGCTCTACAGCCATTGGACAGGTGAACTAAGGCAGGATGCCATGAATGCAAACATTTCTTCCAATCGTAAAGGCAAACTTCATACTCGTGGGTTCACATTGATGGAAATGATGATCGCTATGACCATTACTGCCCTCGTTTTCTCCGTTGTTGCCGACATCTTTGCCGCGGGAACCAGACAGTATGCTGTGCGTGCCAGCGAGAATATCGCGATGCGTCAAGCGGCGTCCGCATTTGACAGAATGACCGACGATATACGCAACGCCGTTCGATTTTCTTCCGGCACTGTCAGTGGAAACCCCGTCTACACGTTCATTTTGCCCGCCAATACCGACGTTTCAGGAAACTATATTCCCAATTCGGCGGGATTGGCAATGCTTTATGCCGAAGGGGCGCGTGTTCGGTATTACCTTTCCAACAGTAATGGGGAACAGACGACCACTGGCGGTACTGTTTTATGGCGGGCGACTGCCACTTCTACTGGATCGGTTTGGACGAAAGACACAGCGTGGACAAAGGACGCCGGTGGGCGTGCCAATTGCGATGAGGTACAGACTTTTACGATGGCTGCCGCTTCCGATGCCGTAGATACAGTAGATGTCACGCTTGCTGTTCGCTCCAATATTGGTGTTCGGACAGGCGATTACACCATTCGTCGTCGTGTGGTTATGATTAATAACAACACTGCCGGTATGACCTACTCCGTGAATTCCCAAGCGAGTTTCTTGCAGTCAACGAATGACCCTGCATCGCCCAATCCCCTAACAATTGACCTTCAAGCGTGCAACATTTTGCCCGGTGATACGATCCGGATCACCAACATGGGAGGCTTTAGCTACGTTTATGGTATCGCGGACAACAGTTTTAACGGCATGAACTACGTTTTTAGCAGCAGTTCCACTGTGACAGGACCCATGAATGCCCAGCGGGTTCCCGGACGCATCAGTTGCAGGCAGCCAACTGCCATTACGTGGAACAGCAGTGCGGATTGTGCCGAAGATTTTATGATTTGGACAACCTATGCCGATGTTGTGGTTCCCATAGGAGCCAGATACTTTATTGTAGGAACCGTTGACTCTTTCTTACAGGACAATTCTGACGCCGACGGCAACTATCAATGCCGCATTCAGAAACTTTAATCTCTCTCGCTTTCAATATGCGCCTTCGTTATGGATGATGAAGGCAGAAAGTTGACCGCATGATGTACAGACGCGCCCTGAAACACACCGGTAGTGCCAGTTTGCTGGCTATCGGAACAATGGTAATAACCCTTCTTGCTGTTTTGCTTGTATGTACCACAGCGATAGAATCCAGAGTCAGCAGTCGGCGCGAATTGGATGCAATTAAGTTGAAAACGCTTGCCGATGCAGGTATCCAATACGGATATTGGCAAAGAATCTGGCAAAATGCGGCTCTCCCCTATCAAGTCAATAACTTCGCGGTTGGAGATGGAACGGTCAATGTCACCGTGACAGACAACGCGAGCGAAGTTCCTAACTCCATAAAGATTGTTTCGGTTGCCAATTATCGCGGCAAAGCCTTCACGTCCACCCGTGTTGTCTCCATTGGTCTCGATACCTCCGCCGGTATCTACAGTTATGCCTTCGTCTCCGGCAGTGAAGTCACCACAAACAAACTTAAGACCGGAAATTCGTCCAGCAATACCAACGGGGATATGCGGATTAACGGCGATCTCAAACTGCATGGTCAGGCGGCGGCGTATGGGAATGCCTATGCGTCCGGGACGATTACCGGAGAGGTGGGAGGAACCTTATATAATGGCTACGCGGCTGTCGCGTTCCCCAGTTATGACCACACGCGCTATCGTGACATCGCTTTTACGACCGCCACAGGAAACCAGACGTGGGGCGCGGGGACAATTAACTTCAATATCCGTAACATGATCTACTATATTAACGGCTCGCTTACCCTGAACGGAACCCAGACTATTTCCGGGCGCGGCACTCTCGTTGTTCGAGGGAACGTGACAATCAACGGAAACGTCCAATATGCCAATACCGACTCCCGCCTTGTTGTTCTTACAGAAAATAATCTTGTTATTGGTTCCAGTGTGACAGGTGTTGTTGGCATTTATTATGTTCACAATGTCGCGAGCAGCAATAGCTCCATCACGCTTAACAATGATGTCAACAACTCTGCCGGTTCGTTTATCGCAGACAGTTATGTATTTAACGTCTCGTCTGGTTATGCCAAAGTAGTCCACAATCCGATAGACAGTCTGCTCTGCCGGGATATGAAGATGCCCGGTTATTGGTAAAATCTTGCTGATAGCCTAATCGTTGTTACTGTTTGTGCCGTCGTATGACTTATTGGATTT
>CAZPZP010000295.1:0-5566 GCA_964591025.1 uncultured Chthonomonadaceae bacterium | reverse complement strand
CTTGTTTTTTCCAGACGGGGGTTTTCAACCCCCGCTGCGAGAGGTGAGTTCTTAAGTCCCTTACATTACGAGAACCTCCGAGTCAGCACTCTTCTTATCCAAAATGCTGGTTGGCTATGGCAAAACCGCCCGACCAACCACATTTTGGTAGTCCTATGGCATCAAAGCATCAGATTTCACCCTGCGCCTCCATGAATTTAAGCTTCTGTATGCACAATTCCAAGCCTACCAATTCCGGATACACGGAGATTGCCTCATATTCCACAAGATACCACTCGGTTCCGCCAATGGTGCGACAGAGGCGCATGAAATCGCCCCACGGTACATCGTCCTCGCCTATCATTGAGTTGTATCCATTCTCAATGTCCACTGCACCCATTTCAAGACTGTAGGGTTTGAGGTGAACAGTCTTGTAGCGATTTGGATAACGACGCAACAGACTCAGGATGCCAGAGCCTCGTGCGTTGATGACATGGGCACAGTCCATTTCGATGTTGATTGACTGATCGGTATGATCGAAGAACATTGTAAACGGTGAATCGGCTGTACCAGGATAATAATGCAACTCATTGACGTGGTTGTGGAATCCGAGAACTATCCCGTGCGGAGCAAGCTTTGCTGCAATGCGATTGAATATGTCTGCTGTCTCTCTGGCTTTCTCCGCTGGGGACATCATTTCTTCGGGCAACCAGGGTACGTTCGCGTATTTGGCACCAACGGTCTTGAAATACTCGATTGTGCTTTCAATGGTGTCGTCTTGCAAGAGGGTCAGATGTGTGAGAAATCCAATGCAGACAAGACCTACATCATCCAGCATTTTTTTGAGATCTTTGGCGGGGTAGGCATTCTGGTCCATAAACTCAATGCCCTCATAGCCCATTTCTTTGATCTTCTTAAGCGTACCCGTCACATCTTTTGCCATTTCGTGTCTGACGGCGTATTCATTTACGCCATACCGATATTTGCTCATTCGTCTACCTCTGCCTTCTTGTTTGATTATACGAGTTTTGCAAAAAAACTCGTTTTGGGGCAACATTATTTTTCTGGGGGACGCAGGATAAAATAAATCTTCCAGTCCGCGAAGGCGGACTTCGCGCCTCTGTGGCAGCGACTTTCGTCGCCCGGTGAGAGTGGAAGAACTATTTTTTCTTAAGTCCCTCACTGTTGTAGATATTCATCAAAGTCATTGATGTCGAAAGCTTTGTAGGTGTTAATGATACTCGGTATTTGATCCGGTGCGATTTTGTCCAGCAAGGCGATGATACGCTTTTCCAGTACCCAAGCCGCACCAAGTTCTGCGATAATCCATTGGTGGTCTATGGAGTAACTGCTGAGCAAAATCAAAAATTCATCACACTCGAACAGGTTTTGTCGAATGATTTCGGGAATGGACTGCCCGCCCTCAATGTCTTTCTCGTCCAAGAATGTTTTAGTCCCGCCTCCTTTGCCCTTTTGCTCGATAAGATTGGAGATTTGACGGGGAATCCAGCGATCTTTTGTGGCGTGACTGATAAAGACAAGATAAGCCATAGGTTTCCTTGTCTGTCGCTGTTTTATTATAGCGAGGAGAGAGAGCAATGTCAATGCAAGGGTTCAGGCGAGTATGCCTTTCACAAGTTCTCCGGCGACATCGGTCAGGCGGAAATCGCGCCCCTGAGACCGATAAGTTAGCCGGGTATGGTCTATTCCTAAAAGATGGAGCATGGTGGCTTGAAAGTCGTGAACGTGAACGGGGTCTTTGGCGACATTGTAAGAGTAATCGTCAGTTTCGCCATAGGAGAAGCCGGGTTTGACGCCTCCTCCCGCTGCCCAAAGAGTGAAACAGCGCGGGTGGTGATCGCGCCCCCCTTTCGGATCGTCAACGACGCCTTGACTGTAGACCGTGCGCCCAAATTCTCCTGCCCAAACCACCAGCGTATCATCAAGCATTCCGCGCTGTTTGAGGTCTTTAACGAGTGCGGCAGAGGCGCGATCCGTGTCCTCGCATTGCATCGTGATCTCACGCATAAGGTTTTGATGCGTATCCCAGCCGACGTGAAAGAGTTGGACAAATCGGACGCCGCGCTCCACCAGCCGCCGCGCCATCAGGCAGTTGCGGGCATACGAGCCGGGCTTATGAACATCGGGACCGTACATCTCCAAAACCGCAGACGGCTCTTTGGAAATATCGGTCAACTCAGGAACGCTGGTTTGCATTCGGTATGCCATCTCATACTGAGCAATTCGAGCAGCGATTTCGGGGTCGCCGGTAGTTTTTTGGTGCTGTGCGTTGAGTTGAGCGAGATCGTCGAGTTGTCCGCGCCGCAAGTCCGGCGAAATTCCGGGCGGGTTAGTGAGATAGAGAACCGGTTCGCCGCCCGCTCGAAACTTGACGCCCTGATACTTGCTCGGCAAAAAGCCGCTGCCCCAATAGTACTCGAATAACAACTGCCCACAGGTTCCGTGCCGATCCCGCGACATCATCACGACGAACGCGGGCAGGTCTTTGTTGACACTGCCAAGCCCATACGAAACCCACGCTCCGGTGCTGGGGCGTCCGGGCTGTTCGCCGCCGGAAAGGAACAGACACATTCCGGGTGCGTGGTTGATCGACTCGGTGTGCATGGTTTTGATGAAACAGACATCATCAGCGATGGAAGCGATATTCGGGATCAACTCACTCAGCCATGCCCCGTTTTTGCCGTGCTGTGCGAACTTAAATCGGCTCGGCTGAATCGTCAATTTCTGCGCGGCGGTCATGGTTGTCAATCGCTGTCCACCGCGAACCGACGCCGGAAGTTCCTGCCCCTTATACTTCTCAAGAAGCGGCTTATAGTCATACAAATCCACTTGCGACGGCGCACCGGATTGGGTCAGATAGATGACGCGCTTGGCTTTGGGCGCGAAATGCGGAAGGGAGGGATTAGGCTTTTCTCCCCCTCTCCCGTTCTCCCGTTCTCCTTTTCCTTGTGCAAAGGCTTCTTCACCAAGAAGGGCGGAGAGTGCCGCCATGCCGAGACCCGCGCCGGTACGTGTCAATAATTGCCGCCGCGTCTGTTCTAAATGATGTTGTTCGAGTGGGTTCATTGTAAAAATATCGGGTAAAATATATTAAGAGAGAAATGTATCCGGTTTTTTATTATACTTGACAATTTGAGTTGAATTTTGTATACTTAAATATACCGCAAGGAATATATCTATTCTTAAAAGATTTGACAGAGTAGGTTTGAATCCTTCGTGAAAGGAGATTGTCCGTGTTAAACCAAAGTTCTACAAAAATCCCTACCGAAAAATTGCGCGAGTTGATTTTATATATTGCCGAACAATCGGAAGGTGATCGTTCTTTTGGATCAATTAAACTCAACAAACTGCTTTTCTTCGCAGATTTCAAGGCATACTTGATGTTTGGGCAATCCATTACAGGACAAGAATACCAGAAATTGCCTCAAGGACCTGCTCCACGCCAGATACTGTCTGTGATGAATCAGATGCAGGAGCAGTCAGAACTCGCAATCGCCCTACGTCAGCATTTCGGTTATACTCAAAAAAAGCCGATTGCTTTGCGTGAGCCGGATTTGTCTGCCTTCAGTGGCAAAGAGATTGCTCTTGTTGATGAAACCATTCAGTGCTTTGCTCATCTCAGCGCAAACAGGATCAGCGAAGTGTCTCACGATTTTATCGGCTGGCAGACAGTCAATGAGAATGAGACCATTCCCTATGCTTCCGCTCTCATTGACAACCGCCAACTGAGTCCGCAGGAAATACAATGGGCTTCGGAAATAGACACTACAGGAATCGAGGAATTTGTCAGTGCATGACGACGAACCGCTTGAAATCAAGAAACAAGCCCATTTCGACCAAATGCTTGCTGAGATTATTCCTCTTGAAGAACATCGTGAAGAGGTCGAGCGAGCAATCCGTTTTGGCATTCGCATTCCCGGTATGGGCAAGCGTGCCGGGATAGCCGCTCCTCTCGCTGTTCCTCTCTATGGCTTGCCTATTCTCAGATCCGCTTTCAGTCCTCCCCTTATTGTCTACTACTGCCAACTTCAGAGCTTTATTTTGCTTATGTCTGTTCGAGTGACAGAAGACATTCAGGAATAACCAACCGCTTAATTCATTTCTATTGCCGCAAACATCGCGCCACATTTGTCAACTGATCGATCATCTGCACCGCCCGTTTTGCAGTGCCTTCGTCGGAGAATTGCCCTGTCGCCTCATTGATGGGACTATGAGCCAGTCCCAGAGCGATGGGAATTGCCATGCCGTTGAGGGCGCGAACCGTATGGTGCAAACCGTTAATGACATTCAGTGCGCCACCACCGACTGCCATGAGTCCGAACGGTTTAGTGCCGAAATAGCCGCTACCGAGCAAATCCAAACAGTCGAAGACGTTTTTGACCGCGCCGGAAACCGTGCCGTGATAAGTCGGTGAGCAAGCAATAAACGCATCGGCTTGCCGCACTTCATCAATGAGCCATGCCAGCGTTTGCGGATACTGCTCCAGCTTCAACTCGGAATTGTACATCGGCAGGTTCAGCTCGCGCACATCGGCGAGAACGGTTTGCGCTCCGGCGGCTTCGGCAAGAGACAATACCGCTTTCAGGGCGAGCAGACTCTGCGAGCCTTGTCGTGTACTGCCGCCGATTCCCACAATGCGTATCGGTTTGGTGGTGTCCATAGTTTTCTCGCTATTCCATCAGAAACGACATTTTCAAGAGCGTGACGGGCTGCCCGCCTTGATCGGAATTGGCGGGGCTTTCGAGATAGTTTTGCATATATTCCTGCCAGCGCGTATGCACCTCAGAATCGTCGAGATAGGAACACGCCATTTCCCAATCGTCGCACTCCAAATATCCGAACTCGACTCCGTCCGGCGCGAGCCACAGGCTATAGTTCCGAATGCCCGCCGCTTTTAATTCCGCGAGCAAGTCAGTCCACACGTTTTTATGAATTTCAAGATACTCTTCTAATTTTTCGGGCTTAACCCGAATCAGCAATCCAACACGTTCCATTGTGCGTTCTCGCTTTCTAAAGCAGAATACGATACCCTGCTTGCACAAAGTGGTGATCTTGGGTCAATGCGACAGAACACTCCTCCGCATCCATGACAGCAAAACTAATGCAGTCAGTAAGTGACCACTCTTTATCAGGGCGACGTGCGTATAAATCCAATCCCGAATCGATCAATGCTGAAGTGACAGGAATCACGCGCACGGCAGTCTGACGCCTTAACTCTGCGATTAACATCGCAACTCCCGTCCTCAGTATCGGGGAGGTCAGTGCATCGGCTGTCTCCAACAAGACAAATTCTGTTGTAAACAGCCGCGCCTTTTGGCGATACAACTCTGACCGTATTTTCACAGTTTGTGCGTGAAGAGTATCACGCTGATTAAGTGACATACTCCCCTGCGTAAACGCGAGGGGCTTCTCAAACGACGCATAGCCTAACTGCACTTACGTTGACGTTTGATGGCAGTGTCCCTGCCAATGTATCGGCAGACCGAAGCGCGTTCGCGTAAGTACGCTCCGTGTCTGCCAATCTTGCGAATGTTCTCCGCAGCATTCTTGTCCCGATGCAGAACCA
>CAZPZP010000294.1:0-5585 GCA_964591025.1 uncultured Chthonomonadaceae bacterium | reverse complement strand
TTCCAAAAGAGGCGCGAGTCAAAAGTGAATGACGCGCCAATAGATGGACATTGAGCAGTGACGAAAACGGTCAGGACGACGTTTTCATCGGGACAGTTCGCGCTCCCAACCGGAGAAGCGCAAGGTACTGCGTTGCAGGAAAGAGTTTAGGAATAAAAAAGGGAGTCCTCTGAGACACAGAGACGCCCTGATACAGACGGGGCGTAAGTTCTGAGACCCCAAAAGCACAAGGCAAACTACAGATACTGCCCTTCTTCGTTGTTGGTTGTGCCAAGTCCTGCAACAACCTCATAAAGTATAGCCCGTGATCATCGCGTGCGTCAACCAAAATCAGGGCGATTTGTGTTAAGATTCTGTTAAGGTTTGTACTTTGCCCGCATTTCCCGCGCCAACGTCCGGCGATAACCGGCAATTTTGAGGGTTTCGGCAGGATCGGGCGGGGCGGGCAGAGTAAGGAGGTCAGCGAGAATACGGGCGTTGGTTTTGCCGTAGCCCATGGGAAGCGACAACATTCCGGCGGCGGCGAGAATCCCCTGATACTGCCCTAAAACCTGCGCCAACGCTCGCGGCGGACACGGGCGCACCAACGGCAGATAGGCACGCGCCCACGAACGAGACTTGCACGAAGAATTTATTCTGCTGGACTCTTGCAAGAGGTTTTATAAACTGACGGATATGCTTTATCCCGGTCGTCTGCTCTCCATCACCGATGACATCGGTGATCCAAATCAAGCGACAATCAAGCAGGATTTTTCTCGAAATAAGAGAGGAAACTCTGCCCATGCGAACCGACCGGCAAGCCGAACGCTTCCCGAATGGTTGCGGCGATGTCGGCATAAGTGGCGCGGACTCCCAGTGCGGTTCCATGTGATATGTCGGGCGAGGCGGCGAGCAGAAACGGGTATTCGCGAGAGTGATCCGTGGAGGCAGTTGTCGGGTCGTTGCCATGATCGGCGGTGATCAGGAAAATGTCGCCATACCGGAGAGATTGGAGCAATTTGGGCAGGGCGGCGTCCCACTCTTCAAGGGCGCGAGCCATTCCCTGCGGGTCGTTACGATGCCCATACAGCATATCGAAATCCTCCAAATTGGCGAAAATGATCGTGCTGTCATTGGTTTCGATGGCACTCTGCAACGCGGCGAGATGGGCGGCGTTGTTGGTCGTGTGATCCCAAGTCGAGATGCCGCGCCCGTTGAATATCTCATAGATCTTTCCAATCGCATGAACCGATAGCCCCGCGTTGACTGCGTCATCTAAAACCATAACCGGCGGGCTGACCGGAAAATCTTTGCGGCGTTCCGTGCGCTTGAACTCACCCGCCGTCAGTGGCACAAGCGAAGGAAGCGGAACCGTTGCGCCTTTTTTGCTGTCGCCAAGAAACGGACGGCAGATCACCCGCCCGACTTCATGCGTTCCGGTCAGCAGTTTACGAGCAATTTCGCAAATTTCATACTGCCGCTCGATAGGAATGATCTCTTCGTGCATCGCAATCTGAAACACGCTGTCCGCCGACGTATAGACAATCGGGAATCCCGTGGCGAGATGCTCCGCCCCCAACCCCTCGATAATGACGGTTCCTGACGCCGGAACATTGCCGAGCGTTTGTGTGCCGACTGCCCTCTCGAATGCGCCAATCACTTCGGGCGGAAACCCGTTGGGATAGGTCGGAAACGGGCGTGGCAGGACAATTCCCGCCATCTCCCAATGTCCCGTAATCGTGTCTTTGCCCGGAGAGGCTTCTGTCATTTTGCCCCAGTGTGCGGTTGGCGTGTCTGTCGGCGGCACGCCCAAAATCTCCGTGATATTGCCGAGTCCCATCTGTCCCATAGTCGGCAAATTCAACCCGCCGACTGCCTCTGCCGTATGCGCGAGCGTGTTGCTGCCCACGTCGCCATAACTCGCCGCGTCGGGCAATTCTCCCGCGCCTATCCCGTCCAAAACCGCAATGATCACGCGCCTCTGCGTTGCCGCCATTATATATTTCTCCTTCAATTTAACGCGATTTTACCTGAGAAATAGAGGGAACAGGGGGAAATTTTGATCCACGAAAGAACACCAAAAAACACGAAATACAATCCCAGAACAAAATCGCTGCAAAGAAGCACAAAAGACACAAAAAGAGAAGCACAGAGATTATGGAATGAATTCTCTGTGCTTTCTCTGTGGCTCTGTGTCTCTGTGGTTTGGGTGTGTCCTACCCTCTCGGCTACGGGTCGCCCTGCTGGTTGTAGTTGGAGATCAACAGCAGCAGGTCGCCGATGTCGTTGGCGTTGTCGCAGTTGAAGTCCGCCGCTTCCAAATAGCCACCGGAAGGCGCGACTTGGTTATACGCTCCAATAAGCAGAAGCAGATCGCTGATGTCGGCGTAGTTGTCGTTGTTGGCATCGCCCGCCCGAAGCAGTGCCGCAATGCCGCCGACATCGCCCGCAGACGCATCCACCGCAACCATTCGCCGCAGCCATTTGTCGCCTTTGATCGCGAGATCGTAGACGCCCGCAGGAACGGCAAGCGCGAATTCGCCGCCCGCGCCCAATGTCTGTGTCTCGGTGAACAGCACTGCGCCGCCGCCCGAAGCCCGGAACTCGAACGTGATAGGCTGAGCAGAGTTGACCACCTGCTGCAACTCGACAATTCCCGAAACCACCGCAACCGTGCCGTCGGCGACAAAGTCCACATTCGCCGCGCTCGGTGCAAGCGTCACCGTCTGCACTGCCGGAGTGAACCCGAACGATGCGGAAGTCGGAGTCACGTTATAGGTTGTGTTCGGCAATCCATTCATCACATAGGTTCCATCGCTCAGGGTCGTTGCCTGTTTCAGCAGGAGAGTATAGGTATAATCGAGCGACAGTGACCAGACATTGAAGGTTCCTGAGTCGCCGCCCGCCAAATCTGCGACGCGCAATGTCCAGTTACCCGTCATCGTCCTGCCGTTCAATATCGCCAAATCTTCCGCCGAAGCGGTCAAGTTGGGATAACTCGTGACGAGATTGTCCGTGCCGCCTCCCGTTCGGTTGTGCAGAATGATTTCGGTTCCATCGGGAGCAATCAAGGTCACGCGCAGATCGCCTTGATAGGTATGCGTGAGATTGACGCCCACGCGAACGCCCGTCAAGATGCCCTCGATTGGAACTGTGATCGTGTCTTGCACTGTCGTGAAATCGGTGATCGCCAGTCCCGGCGAGTGGGCATCCACATAGCCGCCCGGCAGACTCGCGTAGGCTTCGACCAATACGCCCTGAATGCCCGCGCCGCCTGCCGTCGTGACGCGCCCTGTGATGGAATTGTTCACGCTGACAATCGCGGCAAAGTTGACGTTATAGACATCACTCGCTGCCGTAACCACCTGATTTGTCGGCGCAAACTCGTAGTACAGTGCAGACGGCGTGATCGTATAGGTTCCAGCAGGGACAGCGATCCCGTAGGTTCCATCTACAGCGGTATAAGTATCGGCAGGGTAATTGCCCAGATATTTGACTTCCAGCGACCACGAGTTGAAGGTTCCTATGTCGCCTCCTGCCAAATCCTGCACGCGCAGAATCCAGTTGCCGTTGATCTCCTTGCCGACAAGTGCCGCCAAGTCCTCTGCCGAAGCCGTCGCGTCGGGATAGAGCGTGATGAGATTGTCGGTTCCGCCTCCCGTGCGATTGTGGAGAATGATCGGCGTTCCATCGGGCGCGATCAGGGTTGCCCGCAAATCGCCGATAAAGGTATGGGTGATATTGAGCGTGACATGGACATCTGCGAGACTGCCCGAATATGGAACCGTGATCGTATTCGTAACGGTGCTGTTGTCGGTAATCGCCGCTCCCGAAACGCCATCGAAATAGACCGAAACCTCATTGACACCGGACGCCGAGACGCTGACGCCCGCGATTCCCATGCCGTTGTCGGTCACCTGCCCGTTGATCGTGTAAAGCGATTGGCGGGTACGCGCCCCCGCCTCATTGGAATAGCCGGAGTTCGTTGCACCGCCGTAGGCACGAACGCGATAAATATACGCCGTTGTCGGCGTAACGGCGGTATCACTGTAGGTGATGACATTGGCTCCGACAAGAGCAATCTCCTGCCACGCGCCTCCGATGCCCGTTTTGCGCTCGATACGATAGCCGCTTTCGATGTTGCTGCGATCCTGCCATGTCAAAGTAATCTGAGCGGAGGAGACTGCCGTCGCTGCAAGACGGATTGGCGCGAAGATATTCGCCAATACCGTCAAAGTGGCACTGGCGGTGATGCCATAGAGATTGCCTCCAATCGTGACATTACGGGTTGCTGCCGTTTCATAAGTTGGTATGGAGAATGTTCCCGTTGTTTGCCCGGCATTGATGGTGGCATTTTGTGGTATGGCAACGCCTGTGTCGTTCGTTGTAGTGAAAACCGACAGGGAAGTAGGCGTTGCGGAACTGATTGTCGCCGTTCCCGTGCTGCTCTGCCCTGCTGTGACTGTGCTGGGATTGAGCGAAATCGAAAGCAGACGCGGGCGCACCGTGATTTTGGTTTGGCTCCACCCATAGTTATTGCTGAACGGAAACACTCCGATACTGACGCCTTGATCGTTGGGAATAAACGAATTGAGATAATAGTCGCCTGCCGGGACTCCCGTTGGCACATTGAGCGTGCGTGCCGCCGAAGCAGGTGCAAAGTAATTGAACCGTCCCAATGCCCCATAGGTTGTACTGCCTATGCCGTAGTACGCGGCGTTATAGTCGCGTTGTCGTGTGAGATACCATTCGATTGTCGGCGTCCCCACCGTTACTGTTCCGGTATTCTCCAAATGGTAATTGGTGACCGTGAAGTTGTTTCCGGCGACAACCGCCGAAGGGAACGTCGCTTCAACCCAACTGCCGTTGCTGGCACGATTGAACAGGTAGATCGCCAAATCGGTGCGACCCACGACACGGGCAGGATAGTTGACGCGAATCGCCTCCGCATTGTCCATAAACGGCGCGGAAAATGCCGCAAAGGCTCCCGGCACGCTGGCACGCATCAGGGAAAGAAACGTATCCTCGTGTCCCAAGCCGTGCGCGTGACCGAGTTCATGGGAAAGCACTTGGCGATAACTGAAGGCACTGCTGCCATCCAAAACCCAATTCTGATCCAGCGTCCAGCCCACGCCGACGTTAAGCGAAATATCGGACTCGACAATGAGATTGTTGCTGATGAACCAGCGCGAACTGCACCATGCCACCACGCCGCCCGCCCAACTCAGCCCATAAACACGATTGAGCGTGGCTTCATTGATGAACCCCGCGATATCACTGACGCCATCTGTCCAAGCGAATGTGCCCGTCGGATTGGCGCGAATACGGAACACATCGCTGCCGTAATAGTTCCAGTTTCCCATTTGGAACTGATCTTCCGGCGACCACGGCGTAAAACTCGCCGGAAACTGATTGAACACCAACGGCACAACGGCTCCGCGATTGATCACATATTGCACTTGGATAAGATTGCGGGAAACGCGCTGCTCCCCTGTTTCCGGCGCACGGAACGTACTGTTGAGTTCGGGTGCGTTCGGCAAAGGAGCCACAAACCCGTTGCTTTCCGCAGTCGGTGGAGACACGGAGTCGTCAAGCAGTCCCAAATC
>CAZPZP010000293.1:0-5593 GCA_964591025.1 uncultured Chthonomonadaceae bacterium | reverse complement strand
GTAACACAACTGCCGAACAGCGAACAGGACGCGATAGCCAATCTCATCTTGGAGGCACTCGCCGACGAAGAGCAGTGGACAGAACAGTTCGCCAATTCGCAGGACGCACTGGCAAAATTAGCACAAGAAGCGATGGCGGAACACAAAGTCGGACTGACATTGCTGCTCTGTCCGAAGAGTTTTATGGAAAATCCTCGGTTACTGTGAAATTTAGGGGTTGACTCCGGTTTGTAGGTGTGCTATAGTAATCCCATAACGGAACAACCCAATCCGTTTCGTCAATTTCTGCCAACCTTATCCCCTCTCCCCTCAGGCTGGCGTGTGTTTTATCGTGAAACGCCGCAAGCATGGATTTAAGTACCAAATCGGGACGCCGTGAACAAGGGCAGCGCGTACAACGCGCCATCGAACGCGCCGGACTCTCTATCGAAGAGTTGGCTGGGCGTATCGGCTGCTCACGCGCCCTGATCTATCAATATCTCTCCGGTTCGACGCTCGCACAGCCTGACCGCCTTCAACAAATCGCCCGTGAATGCGGCGTTTCGTTTGCCGCGTTTTATGCGGAGGACGACACGGCACGCGATACCCCACCCGCTCAACAAGTCGCCGTGATTACTGCACCGCCACCGCCGCAGGAAGTCGCCGCCCGCCTCGGTGAGACGCTTCGCGCCTTGCAGGAGTTGGCGGACGCCCAAGAATCGCCGCCCGATTATCGCGCCCTCGCCGCCACCTGCGAGCGCATTCTGTCGCTCGCTTCCCAACTCGGAGATCGGGCGATACAGGGGCAGGCATGGAAGCGTCTCGGCAATGCCCGCCTTCGCAGTGCCGACTTTGCGCGTGCCGTCGAAGCCCTGAATCGTGCCGTCGCGCTGGCACAGGAAGCGGGAGATACCACCAACGAAACGGGAGCGCGGCAATCGCTCGGAACCGCATTGGTCTCGATGGGGCGTATCCCCGAAGCCCAAGCAGAATTTACTCGTATCGCCGCCGGTTCGCTGTTCGCAGGACGCTGGCAGGGAACGCTCTCGCTTGGCGGTATCCATGAGATGCAGGGCGCATACCAATCTGCCTTGCAGCGTCTCGATGAAGCCGCGTCTATCTTGGAAGAGGGCGAACGCACGGGAGCCGCGTCTGCTGCCGAAGCCGCCGCCGGAATGTTGTATGTCACGACCAACCGGCGCAACGTCTTTATGGATGAGGGCGATTTCCGACAGGCGCGACCTCTCGCCGAAAAAGGGCTTGCCGACGCCGAAGCGTTAGGCAATGCCGATCAGCATCTCGAAGCCCGCTTCGATCTCGCATGGTGCGATTTCCATTTGGGGCAGTGGCAGGACGCCTATCGCGGTTTTGCGACGATGCTCCAGTTGGCACGATTCGTTGGTGATCAAGGGCGTGAGACGATGGCGCGGGCGTGGCTGGGGATTTTCCTCGCGGCGGCAGGAGAATTCGACGGGGCGATCACGCACGGTAAGGACGCTCTCTCGCTGGCTCTCTCGCATGGAGACCGGCGCGGCGAACTGTATGCCCAACTCGCGCTCTCCGATGCTTATCTCGGTTCGGATGGGCGAGAGAGTGAAGCCCGCTACCATACCGCGCAAGCGTTGGCGATTACGACGGCTCTCCGTATGGAACGCGCCGAAGCCGAATGCCGCCTCAGACAAGTGCGATTGAGTCGTCAAGCGGGCGATTGGGACGAGGCACTGCTCTCGGCACGCCGCGCCTTGACGCTGGCGCAGAAATTGGGAGCGCGGCATCTCGAAAGTCTGGCGCGTCTTGCCCTTGCAGATACTCTCATCGCTCAAGCGGAAGGCGGGGACAACGCCGATGCCCTGCGAACCGAAGCCCGCCCCCACGTCGAAACCGCACAGACTCTGGCAGCCGAAATCGGCTTGATTGAAGGATTATGGCGGGCAAATGTGCTATTCTCACTCTTGGAACCGTCTCAAGCAGAGAACTTGCTTCCTGCCGCGATTGCTCTTTTGGAGCGGCTGCGTCAAGGATTGCAGGGGGCGGGCTTGTCCGATACACTGATGGAACAATCCGAAATTTTTGCCGTCTATCGTCGGCGAGCGCAGAATTTGGTTCAGTCGGGACGTAACGCCGACGCCCGCGCTTTCGTCGAACAGGCAAATTGGCTTCCGCTCGAAACACTCGTTGAAGCCGCGCCCGCCGAGCCGTAAACAGAACAGGACTGCTGTATTTCCATGATGACGCCCAAGACGCTTTCCCACCTTTGTTCTCGCCGCAGTGTTGTGTGCGGGTTACTCCTGTTGTCCGGCGCAGGGATACTCTCTGGTTGCGGCGGCGCGAACGGCTTCACGGGCGGCGGGTTTCCTATCGGCAAATCGGCGGTCATCGGGCGTGTTGTGGATGCCCAAAACCCCTCTGTCAATCTCGCCAATGTGCGTTTGACCCTGTTCGCAACGCTGGCTGAGGGCGATACGCGAGTCTTGACAACGACCTCGAATGCGAACGGCGAGTACAGTTTCCCCAAAGTCCCGACAGGCGAATTCAGTGCGCCGGTTCAGATGTCCATCGAGCCGGGAGACCCCGATTATCGCACGCAATCCGTGACGTTCCAAGTTTATAACGGGGGCAGGGCATCGTTGCTGGTATCTCTGCCGCGCCAATCGGTGGACATCAATCTGGGCAAATCGCTCACGGTGACGCCTTCGACCAGCACACTTCCGCCGGGCGCGACAGTGCGTTATCTGGCGAAGATTTTAGACGCCAACGGGCAGCAGCTCGATCTGACGCCGACCCTGCTTCTAAGCGATTCGTTGGGGACAATCGCGACAGACGGCTCTTTTACAGGAACGACAGTCGGAACCGCAACCGTCACGGCGATCTGGTACAACAACCTGCGGGCGACTGCCAATATCATTGTGGATAACAACGCGCAGCAGTTGCCGCCCGCGCCGCCGGTCTCAGAGATTGACCGCACCTCACAACTTCAGTCCCACGGCGTCAAAGTCGGAGGGTCTATCGAGGTCGGTGGCGATCTCCACCAAGTCGGTCAATACCGCCCGCGCCGCAACCCCTAACAGGCGCGATATTTGGGCTTCGAGGAGCGCAACCGTGAGGACACGGGGCAGGACGGTTTGAGAGATCAGGAGCCGCACGATGGCACTGCCGCCGAGCAGTGTCGCCAAACGAAGCGGGCTTTTGCGAGCGGAGTATGCGGCGGCAATAGGACTTTTGAGCGGCAATAACGATTGGGGGCGTACTATCATCAGGTTGCCGCCGGTGAGTGCGCCCTCTTTCAGTTTCAGGGCGGTGCGCTTGACGTTGGGAAAGCGGGCGTAACACCTCGCGACGGGAACTACCGACCATACTAGACCGGCGTTTGTCGCATTGGCTTTGTCAATTGCCGCGTGGACAAACTCTTGAAAGTGTTCGCCTGTTACAAAGGGCAAATCGGAGGTAGAGAGCAGCACATACGGCGCATCGGCGAACGCTCCGATTCCGGCGAACACATTGCCGACAAAATCCCCTTGATCCGCGATAATCGAATACGTATCGCTCGGCGGCACATCGCCCACAACGACGATGTTGGTTTCGGGCGCAACGGCTTGCGCCGCACAGACCGCGTGTTCTAAGAGCGTTTTGCCATTGACGACGACAAGGGCGCGATTGCTCTGCCCCGTGCGGGCTTGCAATTCCGGCTTGGCTTTGCCGCCCGCCAAGATCACCACAGGAACCTGATATTGCTCACTTTCCAACAAACACACTCCTATAAGGACAGATTCAGTTTCGGGATATAATCCGGCACAATGTCGAGTTTGCCCGCATCGTGAAACGCCGCAAATTGTGTGACTCCTGCCTCCAATGCGCTGAGATAATCCGGGTCTGTGCGGTATCGCTCGTCTTCGAGCCAATAGCCTTCAACCAGCAAAGTCCGGGTTTTGCGGTTGAGACGCAGAGCGATCCGTGCCACGAGTTGATCGCCATACAAAATCGGAAGCGTATAATAACCCCAACGCCGCAATGCTTCGGGCTTATAGACTTCCCAAAGATACTCGAAATCGAAAATCGCCCGCGTTCGCGCTCTGTCCCAAATCACATTATCGAGCGGGGCAAGAAAGGTCACTTCGTCATGTGTTGTGGCACTTAATGACTGCCACTCGGCAGGGAGATGCTCCGCCGCTAACAGAGCAATTTGCGGTACGCTTTCGATGGGCGTGTAGTGCGTTTCTTTGCGTCCTTCGACCTGAACTGCCGCCGCTAGACCGCGCTCGACAAGAGAATGGAGCAGGGCTTTTGCGTTTGCCGGGTTGGGGCGTTCATGATGCATGATCGCCACGCGCCGCGCCCACTCGGACGCCGTTGCCAATCCAGTATCGCGCAAGGCTTTGAGGGCAAAAAAGTGAGCGGTTGCGGCATCGGACGCAATTTCGCCCGCATCGGCAATATGCTCCGTCAATTCATAGACCCGCTCAAACCTGCGCCTTGAATGGGTCATGACGTGTCCGCCGCGCCAGAGATAATACAGGGCGTGTCCCGTATCTTTAACGGTGCGATAGCCGCCGGGAATGCGTTCGCGGGCGACGAAATCCCGATTGGCGAGTGCGCCGCGTGTCTTCAATTCACTCAAAACATAGTCGCAGGTTTCGGGGCGGCTGCGCTCATGAGCGGCATAATGCTGCCACTGCTTCTGCATGACGCTGCGCCAATAGGGGAGTTCATCCGACGGATACACCATGAGGATACTGCCATAATCGAAAAACTTGCGTTCGGTGTAGAGTAGGGCGTCGAGGTCGGCGGGATGATAGTCTACAACGCGGCTGTGGAGTGCCAGATCGTGACTGCGGGCGAGGACGTTGATGGTATCGATCTGAATGGCTTCACTGCGGCGAAGGGCGGCTTCCGTTCCGTCTTTGCCTCCAGCGCGGCGACCCGGAAAAAGCCCTTGCCGCCCTAAAATCAGGCGTCGTGCGGTTTGCTTGGTGAGGAGTGGAGTTTCGGCAGACATACCGACATTATGACACCATTTACGGTTAGGAGTGTGCTGTCACACAAGGATTCGGTAGGGCAAGCGCATCTAATTGAGACGTTGACATAAATATTCCTGCCTGATTTTGTCAGTTTCTCGGTTTGTTGTCATGCTGCTTGCAAGAAGGCTTTGACTCCCACGAAGCCGCTGCCGTACTCGCTGCCTTTTTGGAGCAGGAGAAGCAAAATCGCTGTGCAGACCCATTGTATGATGTCTGGAAAACGCCTTGCGAGCGAATTACAGATTCTCCTCAAAGAAATCCGAGTCAATTTTTTTGAGCGCGAATATATCCATAACGGACACGCCGACATTATAATCGATCATGTAATTTGCCAATTGGACGCCATCTATAAGGACAATACGAGATGTGTACTCTTTTAATGAGGTTTGTGCGTCTTTGGTAAAGGTTGATGTCGTGATAAAGATTCCTTTGTTCGCTTTTTTCTTTGAGAGCGCACCAGCAAATTGATCAATGTCTGGACTGCCAACGGGCTTATCTATCCAGCGTTTTGCTTGAACATAGATATTGTCGAGTCCCAGTTTGTCTTCCCGAATAACGCCGTCAATGCCCCCGTCTCCTGTTTTGCCGAGAGCCTCCCC
>CAZPZP010000292.1:0-5608 GCA_964591025.1 uncultured Chthonomonadaceae bacterium | reverse complement strand
TGCGTCCGCAGGACGTCTGTTTTTCAGTCGGGTACGTTCTTGTACCCGGTCAAGAGCAAATCACCCTCAAGCGATGGGAGTGTTTTTCAGACGGGTATAGAAACGTACCCGAACTATCGCGTTCTTATTTTTTTCAATTTCAGAATTTGATGGAGCGACTATGAGCGGCAGTAAAAAGCAGGACAAAAGCCTTGCCCAATATGGCGGACAGGCGATTATCGAGGGCGTGATGATGCGGAGTCCCCATTACTTCGCGGTTGCTTGCCGGAAGCCGGACGGCGGAATCGTCGTCAAATGCGAGGAGATCGCCAAAACTGCCCTGCATAAACTGCGCTGGCTCAACAAGCCGTTTCTGCGCGGAACCTTTGCCCTTCTCGACGCCATGATTCTCGGCGGCAAGGCACTGAATTTCGCCTCCAACGTCCAATTGGAAGCGATTCAAGGCGAAACGTCTCCTCCCAAAAGCCCGTCCCATGAATTGAACGGAGCGAGCAGTCCAAACGGGATAGGCACAACGGCAACTGCACCGGAAACCAAACCGACAAAATCCGGCGGACGGATCAACGATATTGCCGTTGGCGGAACCATTGTGCTGAGTTTGGCGATCAGCCTGTTCATTTTTCGGATTGTCCCGACACTGCTCACGGAGATTGTGGAAAAACGCCAATGGATCACATTGCCTTCCGATACTGCCCGCAACGGCGTAGACGGCTTGATCCGAATGTCGTTCTTTTTCACCTATCTGATTCTGATTTCGCAGCTTGCCGGAATCAAGCGCGTGTTCCAATATCACGGCGCGGAACACAAAGCGATCAATACGCTCGAAGCCGGTCTGCCTCTGAATGCTGAAAACGCACAGCAAGCGTCACGAATTCACCCGCGCTGTGGAACCAGTTTTATTTTCATCGTGCTGGCAATCGATCTGCTCGTGTGTCTGCTGTTGCCGCGTCCCGTGTGGTATTTGCGGATTGTGCTACATCTCGCCATACTGCCATTTGTCGCAGGATTGTCGTATGAAGTGATCAAGGCGGCGGGCAAATACCGGCGTAATCCCTTCATTATGGCGATTTTCGCGCCCGGAATGTGGTCGCAGCTGCTCACAACCCGCGAACCCGATCCCGATCAAACCGAAGTCTCCCTTGCCGCGCTGTATGCCGTTCTCCACGCCGAAGGACGCACCGACTTGGTTCCCGAAACCACACCCAACCCGGACGAACCCGCCGCTGTCTTGGTCTGACACAAGAGGATACACTACCCACGATGGAACTGCCCAGCGGAGTGATCACGTTGGTTTTCACAGACATCGAGAACTCTTCCGAGTTGTCGCAGCAGTTGCGGGCGGCGTTCGAGGCAGTACGCGAACAGCATTTTGAGATTGTTCGGGCGGCGATAGCCGTTTGGAACGGCATCGAAATCAATACGGCGGGCGACTCGCTCTTTGCGGCGTTTGTGAGTCCGCTCGACGCCCTTCTGTGGGCGCAGGAGACCCAAAACGCCTTGCTTATGCACGATTGGCAGGGCGTTTCCCTGCGTGTCCGAATCGGAATGCATACGGGCGAGCCGTCGCAGATCAGCATTCCTCGCCCCGATTATTTCGGTCACGCGGTCAATGTTGCCGCTCGCGTGATGAGTGCGGGGCATGGCGGGCAGATTCTCCTCTCCGATACCACTTATCGCTTGATTTTCAGCGAACCGTTGGGGGCGATCACGTTTCGCGACTGCGGCGTTCATCGCCTCAAAGGCGTCGGTGAGGAACGCCTTTGGCAATTGCTTCATCCCGAACTGCCCGACACATTTCCCGCGCTCAACACCCTCAACCCCGAACGCCACAATCTGCCGCACCATGCGACGCCCTATATCGGACATGACAATGATTTGCGCGGTTGGGAAGAGAAAATTACCGACAACAATTCGCGCTTGCTCACCTTGACGGGCTTTGGCGGCATGGGCAAAACCCGCACTGCCCTGCATCTCGCCGAACTCTGCGCGGACAAATTCGAGGACGGCGTTTGGTGGGTTCCGCTGGAAGAAGCGAAAACAGCGGACGATCTTTGGCGGCGGCTGGCGGTCAGCCTACGCCTGAGTATCCAAACGAGCATGACCTTGCCGGAGCAAGTGCGTCAATTCCTGCGCGAAAAGAAATTGCTGCTCATTTTGGACAACACCGAGCAGGTGGCGCGTGCGGCAGAAACGGTCAAATCGTTACTGGAAGCCGCTCCCCATATCAAGATTTTGATCACGGCACGGCGCGTTCTCGGTTTGCGTGCCGAAGTGGTATTTGCCCTGCGCCCCTTGAATACCGAAGAGGCAGAGCGGCTGTTTGTCGAGCGAGCGCAAGCCTTGCAGGACGATTTCACGCTCAACGCCGAAAACGCCGAGGACGTTTCGGAATTGTGCCGCGAATTAGAAGGCGTGCCGCTCGCCATCGAACTCGCCGCGTCGCGGATTGTCGGCATGAGTCCGCGCCAAATGCGTCAGCGTCTCGGCGAGCGGTTCCGACTGCTACAAACCCGCGCCCCCGATCTGCCGGACAGACAACGGGCATTGCGTGCCGCGATAGATTGGTCGTATGACCTTTTGCGGGACGATGAGCGGGAGGTTTTCGCGCAATTGGGCGTATTTACGGGCGGCTTTTCGATGGACGATGCGGAGGCGGTCTGCGAGGCGTTCGATGTGTTCGAGAGCGTGATGGAATTGCGGAACCACTCGTTTTTCCGCGCCGAAACCGACTCGCAAACGCAGGAAAGCCGCTTCCTGATGCTCGACATTCTGCGCGTCTATGCCATCGAGCGGATGCAGGAGATCGACGATAAGGGCAAAGCAGTTCGCAAACGCCACGCCGAATACTTCCTCAATTATGCGCGGGAGCGAATCGCCAAATTCCGCACGCCGGACGAACGCCCCGCACGCCGCCAACTGGAAACCAATAGTGCGAATGTCCGTTCAGCGATGGAATGGGCAAACACGACGGACGACGTCGCCCTTTTTGCGGAACTTGCGCTCTCATTCGGGACGATCTTGCAACGGCGCGGATTTCTGCGTGATGCGTGCGAACCGCTCCAAGCCGCACGAACGGCACTCGCCCCGCTTCTTGCCGAATATCCCTTGCTTGTTGCCAAAATCTCCGCCGAACTTGCGGGTTTGTCGTGTGATCTCAGTGATGCTCCTGCCGCTCGTGAGGAGGCAGAAAAGGCACTCGGCTATTTCGCGCAAGCAGAGGATACGATAGGACAGGCGACGGTGCAGAATCTGCTCGGTCAGGCGGCGGTTTTGGATCGCCGCTATGCCGATGCCCGCGAACATTATGCTCAAGCACTGACCGCGTTCACCGCCGCAGACCGCCGAATTGAGATGGCGATTGTCAATAATAACATCGGCATTTTGGAGTATACGGCACACGACGGAGATCGCGCCAAAAGCCGGACGACTCTGGAAGAAGCCTTGCGGCTGCACAACGAAACGCAGTCTCAGCGTGGCATGGCGGAAGCACACAACAATTTGGGGGTTTTGGCGCATCACGGTGAAGAATGGGCGGCAGCAGAGCAGCATTACCTCTCTTCTCTGCAAATTCGGCAAAGTCTGCGGCACGGCTACGGAGCCGCGCTTGTTCTGAGCAATTTGGGCGAAATCGCTCAAGTGCGCGAACAACTTGAGAAGGCGTGCCAGTGTTTCGCCGCGGCAGAGGTGCTATTTTCCCAATCGCAGTCGCCGTATGCCGGATATGCGGCAGACCTTCTGCTCCAAACAGTGCCGCACACTGTTCAAACAGTCGAGGATTTTCGCCGCACCGCCAAAAGTCTGACGCTCGAACAATTGGTCGCATGGGCGACACAATCATCGAATTCGACGGAATGAAACGGGACTCTCGACCCCATTTCCGCTGCTGTTGACGCTTGAAATCACTCCTCAACCCGATGCTGGGGTTCTATAAAGAAAAATCGCCTCGTCTCCCTTGCGGAAGTCGAGGCGATTTAGGTTTCAAGCGATTGCCCGTTCTACTGCTGATTGTTGGTCAGCGGATAGAACTGCGGCAATAGCGTCTGATAGTACAGATCAGTTGTGCTATTGCGGGTACTTGTCCAGAACATCCAAAGGCGATCCGAATACGGGTCTTTGAATGCCGCGACTTGCCCTTCGTTGATGGACGTATCGGTGGGAACGAGGACTTCCGGCGTCGTAGAGTATCCGCCTTCCGTCGTTACAGTGATCTCATCACCCCAAGCGACGCGATACGTCAATTGTCCTGAAGCGGTTCTGTTTCTGTCAGGCAGTGTATAGCTGACGATAATCTGATTGCCTTCATCAAGCGAGGTGAAGTAGATTCGCCCCCGTGCATAATCCACTTCATACGGACCGACAGGACGATCCACACCTGTTACGGTGAGCGGCAATATCTGTTGTTGTCCCTGCCCGTTGGGTACTGTCAACCCTACTGAACTCGGTAGTTTGATCATCAAACGCATCGCTTTGTAGTAGAGACCGGAGCCTCTGCCATCTGTCTTGCGATAGACAACCCACATTCGATCCAGAGCCGGTGATGCACCCGCAGGACGAATCACCGAGGGAGCCGCCAGCAGTGTGCGCGGATTGACTCCGTTGAGTCCTCTGTCCCAAATCGCCACTGGGTTCGCATAGTTGCCAGCAGACGGTGTCGGCGTAAGCGGCTGGAATGCCGGATTGCCTTGCCATACTGCGGGCAGCAGAGAGCGCACGATGCCCGTCTCGTCTCGCGTTACACTCAGGCGCATCACCTGCGGCGTGTATGAGACGATGACCTTGTCTGCTCCTCTTCCCTGACCACGCGGCGGGATATTCGGGAAAGTCACTGTGCCGGAGCGAATATCCACAACCACTTGCCCGCCGAGAGCCGAATTGAAGAACAGCAACCCCGACGCCTTGTCGTATTGCCCTGTCTGGAACGATGTCTCAGGATCAGGACGCTTGTTGATCGGAAGCAGGATCAGTGTTCCGTTGGCTTGACGCCGCAGAACAGAGATTTCGATATTGTTGGCGCGTTCCGCTGGTGAATCATTGGACATAAGATACCAGCCAGCGTCACGCCCCATATAGGTATTGGTCGAACCGACACGCATCAGCGTCTCTTGCTCGACACGCGGCAGGAGAGCCGGACCCGTCAGCGAGCCATTGTTCTCAATATAGTAGCGAATCAAGAACAGTTCCGATTGCTGTCGGCTTTTCAGAACACCTGTGAATACAAGGTCAATGGCATTCCTGACGGCTCCGCTCGCGTCACGCACTTGCCGATAAATGGGCTGTGCGTCGCTTTGCCAACTCAGCGCGTTCGGTGTCGGCAATCGGCGATCTGCTGTCCACATTGCCGCGTTGTCGGGTGTCGCCGAGACATTGTAGTAGAGAGCAGTTTGCCCGCCGTTTCCTGCGTGCCAGAATACATACAGGAACTGCTGCCCGCCGATTTTAAGATACAGCGGCTTCGGGCTGAGTTTCGTCAGAGCCGGATCGTTGAAGAACGATTTGATGCCGTTGATCTGAGGCTGCCCGCCGATCAGTCGCGTATAGAAAGTGCGCGAGTCGGTTTGCTGGCGAGCCTGCTGCCCTGTGCCGAGAAGTTTGTCCACTTCGCCTTGCC
>CAZPZP010000291.1:2040-5609 GCA_964591025.1 uncultured Chthonomonadaceae bacterium | reverse complement strand
ACTCTCGAAGGAGAAGGGCAGAGGGCAGTTTTGGCAGTTGACTACAACAACCCTCAACTGTTACCTACTTTCCTTGCGGGTTCTACTCTCAATCGAAGGAACAGCATTCCAATTTGTGCGTCCGTAGGACGTCTGTTTTTTAGACGGGTACGTTTTTGTACCCGGAACCGAGCCGATTCTATGCCCCGTCGTTTCTCTCTGCTCTTATTTTGTTTCGGAATGTTATTGTGTGGCTGTCGCCCGCGCCAAACTGCCCCGCCAATTGTTCCGCAAACTCCTGTCATTCGCAGTGTGCCACAATCGCCCTTGCCGATGAAACTCAGTGATGCCGAATGGGAGCAAGCGGTTCTGGCTTCGTTGGAAAAGCGGATTGTCGGGCGGCGTGAAACACGGGACGACATCGAGCGTATTGTCACTCAGATTAGCCCGTTAGTGCGTGATGCAACTTACTCGCCAGAACTTTCTGCGGATTTTGATATGATGGCGCGAGATAACGGAACATCGCTCGATGAGATGCGCGAACAATGGATTACAACTCAAGAAGCCGATTTGATGATGGAGTCCGGCGGCAGAGATGATGCCCTATCGCCCGCCGATGCGTGCGGAGTCGCACAATGGCTGGCAGGTTCGGGGCGTGCGAACGGTTTATACGTCAACGAGCAAGAATCGCAACGTCTCACTGCCAAAATCAACCCGCTCAAAACTCAAATTTCTTGGCGTGAATACTTATCACGCCCCGACGCCAAAACCGATCTGCCCAACGCGCCCGAACTCTCCCAAACCGAAGCGATTGCCCAGATTCCAACCCTTCGCACTGAATGGGAATTCCTCAAAGAGAAGCGCAGTCGTGTTGATGAACGCTTCGTTCCCCGCAAAGCCGTGTTCGCTCAAACGCGCTATTTAGTCAAACTCTATCGTCGGTTTCCCGGTTTGGATTGGCTGTATCAGGCATACCACGGCGGCGAAGGCGGCGCAACTCGCTCGCTCAAACTCTATTTCGGTTCCGCCTATCCGGGCAATACGGCGGACGCGGTTCGTTATGGTAATCATGGCAGTCGGCTGAATTGGGAGACACTGTATAAAAACATCACACCGCAAACGCGCCCCGCCGCCTTCGATTATATCTATGGCAGAAGCGACGACCATCGGCACTATTGGTGGAAACTGCGGGTGTGTCGAGAGGCGATAGCGCGGTATCGGAGGGACAAAGCGGCGTTCGAGCAGGATTGGCTGGCACTGTTACCGGGCAGAAGCAAAGAGGTCTTGTGGTATCCCAACGCCCAAACCCTCAGCCTGCCGAATATCGCCGATAAGCCCGACGCTCTCACTTCCGGCAAACTCCAAACCGGCAAAACCTCTTTCGGTCAGCAAATTACGGCGTCACCGCAGACGCTTGGCGCACTCTCGCTGCTCTCGAAATGGTATCGTGCCAACGGCGGCAAAGAACCACTTTCGATTGATGCCGATTGGCTTCCAACAGAAGAACTCGAACGACGCACTGCTCTGAACCCGCCGCCGGAAATTGTCAGAGCCTTGCCGCCTGAGACGCTCGTTTTGCCGCTTGAAATGACGCTTCCCACTACGTTCGATTTTCATACAACGGGGCTTGCGATAGATATTCGCAAGCCGCAAGCCAAACGAGACGCCAAGATTTTGGATTATGTTTTGGGTTGGATGGAAGACCGCGAAATGATTTGGCGGCTGTATCGTCGCAACGCCCAGCCGCCCTGCTATCATTTTGTGCCGAATCCGCGCTTTGCCGACGCCTTAACATCAGCAAAATGAATGTCAAGGCATAAAGGCATACCCTATCGAAACCAGCGGAATAAATTCCTCTGCTTGGGGCGTTCCGCCGTACCGTGCTTCGCACTCAATCCCAATGCAGAAGCGATCTACTCTCAGACGGGGGATTGCGTCCGTAGGACGCCTGTTTTTGAGGCGGGTACGTTTTTGTACCCGATCATGCTTATCTGTTCCCCGCGTCTACATTGCCTTTGCGTTTTGGCATCCGTTCCGCGTCAATGGTAAAGCCGAGATAACACAGGCACATTTCGTCGGTGGTTTGTTCTCCCCATGTCACCGTTTTCGGCGGAGAGTTCGGGTTCAGCGGATTGTCGGCAGAGTTATCATATCGGGCGACGAGTTCAATCTTCGACCCTGCGGGCAGTTTGACGGGCTGTTTGTATGAATAAAAACCCTGCCAGTTGAAGTCCCAATCGGGAACATGAGCCAGCGTTTTGCGGGTTTTGTCCGGGAGCGTCGCTGTGATCGTCATCTGCTGTCCCAGTGTGTGCATATGGGGGAAAATCGTATACAGAGTCGCATCTATTGGAACCGGAATACCCGCTCGTTCCTCATGATTTTTCTTGCCCGCCGGAATACGAATACCGAGATTTGCCAGCGGAAAGAGATGAAGCGGTCTTTTGATAGGAACCTTGTTGAAGTAGAGTGCGACTTGTGAGCGATCTGTTTCCGGCTTGCCGTTCTTGTGATAGTGAACCTCCAATATCACATCGGCTCCTTTGGGAAGCAGTATGCCTGTCTCTTCGGGCAAACGCACAGGTCGCGCACCGGGCGCCCAACCGCCTAACATTCCGCTCGGCAAAAACCCGATGCCGCCGCCTGTCGAATATCCCGGCTCTGCCTCTTTTGCATCCAGTTTGCGTGCCTGTCCCGTCGTGTCCACATAAACCAGAACGTGATGCACAACGGCGCGGTTGCCGGGGCGGACATCGAGCGCAGACACGTAACGATCCTCATCGAAATTTGTCGGAACGACAAAACAGCGATACACGTCACGCCCCTCGGCTTCGAGATTGTAAGAGGCAGAGGATTGGAGCGTCATATCGGGTTTGCCTAAAGTCCAGCCGGGTGCAAACTCCGGTGCGGCGGGCAAATCTTTTTTGTTTCCCTCTTTGGCTCCTTCGCTTGCCCATTGTTTGATCATGCCGATTTGTTCGGTGGTCAAGCGTCGTTCGTCTTGAAATTCCCCGTGCGAATCCAGTTTCCATGGCGGCATAATGCGCTGATCTACGACAAGAGCGATCTGCGCGGCACGCTTCTGAGCATCCGCGTAAGACTGCAATGTGAAGGGCGCAACCTCATCGGGACGATGGCAAGCCGTGCAGTTTTTGTGAACAATCGGCGCAATATCTTTCGAGTACGTGAGTGTTCCCTTTGGACGCGGCACGTAAGGCTGTTCGCCGATTGCCGCAGGTGTCTGCGCTTTCATTGTCGCGCCAATTGTGCCGATCAGGACGAATGCAGACGCGCCGCCTATTAATGCACGGCAAAGTTTGGATTTCCAAGAATTCATAGTGATTTTGCCTCTTTCACGATTACACAGTCATCAACGCTCATCAGCGGCGGTTTGGTGGACAATTTTCATTTGGTCATTGTGTCATATGAAACTGCCCTGTCGTTATTTCGTGCCTAATCCGACGTTTGCCGACGCCTTGCGCTCACTCTCGCCCAAAGTCGAAGGAACAGGAGAGGACATCGCCGAAACCACAGGAACCGGCAAGACCGTGCGCTGAGTCTCCGCCTATTTTTTCAGAATCAGATAGCCG
>CAZPZP010000291.1:0-2030 GCA_964591025.1 uncultured Chthonomonadaceae bacterium | reverse complement strand
GTGTAGCGTCGCCCGCCCTGATGCCCGTCCTCTTTGCCGTCTTGAATATTGAGCGGCTTTCGCAGAATTTTGCTTTTCTCTATTTCATCGAGCCGAACTTTTGACTGCAAAACGCGATAGTTGAACATCAAATCCGCGACGGGCGTATAGCCAAACTGATCTGCGGGTTTCATATAGAATGACGGCACGCGCCCGACAACCGCATGACAGCCCGCGCACGACTGCTGATCACCACGCTTCTGGCGGCTCAGTTCCGGCATGACATAATCTCGAAAATAAATCACGTCGTCTTTTTGCGCGTCCGTCAGTTGCGGTTCGTTATTGACGAGTTTCGTGGTCGCGTGCTTCTCCTCTTTCAGAAATGCGAGCAAATCCGGCAGAAATTTCTCCGTGCCTTGCTTGAGGACATTTTCGATAATCTCCCGAAGCGGCTTTTCCTTCTCGAACGTCAAGACATTCTGCAAGGCACGAAGCACTTCAGGGTTGCTTCTCAGTGCCGTTTTGTTGGACATACGGATCGCGGCGGCACGAGTTTGCGGGCTGGCAGTCGGCTTCAACGCATCGAGGTACAACTGCAACGCCCGGTCTTTTATTGTCAGGTTTGCGTCCACTTTCGGCGGCGCGTTCTTCTGGAACGCAGCGGTTTTGGTTGTGCTTGCCGGTGTCGCGTCCGCCTTCATCATGCTGTTGCCAAACGTCAGCAGCCATTCTACGCTTCTCAGCCAGAAATGCTCCTCCAGCGGGTTCTTGAACTGTGCAGGGAAATAACTCTTGAACACAATATCGAGGTGCAGATCGGGGTTTTTCTCCAAGACTTCGCCGAGTCTGTCCGCGAGATACCACGCCGAATCCATCTCTTTCTGCATCTCGGCTTTCTTTGCCGCATCACCCATTCCGGCGATCTGTTCCGCCGAATAATATGTCTCGAACTTGGGAACGATGAGATTGAAGAAATTGCGCTGCTGTTCCTCGGTTTTCGGCACGATCCAGTTGACTTTCGCCCACAAATTGATGATCGGATCGCTGATTTGAGGGCGGCGCGAAGGTTCTGCGGCTCCGCGCTTGATTTGTGCCATTTGCGGCTCGACCTGCTCCGGGACGGCGGCGAGTTTGGCACTGCGCGGATCACCGACTGCCTCCGATGACATTTTGCGGAGTTCTTCGGGACCCTTGAGGGAATAGTCTACAAGGAACGCGGTCAGCGGTTGGTGCGGCACATTGGAGCCGCCTTCGATGCCCGCCATAATTCGCTTGATGTCCGTGCCTTTGATCGCATCCTGCAAATAGGCAAGCGACGCTTTGCCCATCATTTCGCCGGAATTCGGAGTCACATAGCCCATCTGTCCGGGACCGCCATCACCGCCCGCTGTGTTATAGAAAGTTCCACCAATGGCGACCAATCGAGAAGTCAGGCGTGTTTTGACGGCGGCATCAACGGGCGTATCAATTCGCTTGACGATTGCCTCGAACAATTCCGCGAGTTCCTTGTACTGATGCTCGCTCGAACCATTCGCCTTATGTCCATTCACCACAAACAATGCTTGGCTGGAATAGCGAGTCGTATTTTCGACCATTGCATTAATTTCGGGGCGTTCGAGCAAACGCACCCACGAGGCATTGAGCGACTTACGTACGGGCGGATTCCAAACCCACCACTGCCACGCCGCTTTACTCGCCCACGCTCGAACCGCAGGATGCGGATCGCGATTCATGGCTTTGTCGAACAAATTCGTGAGGCGATTCCAGTTGACTTTCGCTTTGGTCGTTGTCGCGTCGGCTCGCATATTGAGGACTTGCATCGCGGCGGCACGTTGATCGTCCGTGCCTTTTTCGGCAATTGTCAGCGTCGCTTCCCAGCCTTCATCATCTAAAAGCAAGTGACGCAAACTCCAAGTCGCCGCTTCGCGTACCATTTTAACCTTGTCATCAAGAGCAGAGGCAAGATACAAAACGCTCTCGCGTGTGGGAGTGGCACTCAAACCGATGGCGACCCAATAGCGAACAAGAGCGTTCTCATGATCTTTTTCTTT
>CAZPZP010000290.1:0-5613 GCA_964591025.1 uncultured Chthonomonadaceae bacterium | reverse complement strand
GAACGCCCTCCGTCTGAAGAATTTATTCTGCTGGACTCTTGCAAGAGGTCTAATGAGGTTTATCCCCCGCTCATGGGAGGCAGAACAGCAACGGTATCGCCATCGGACAGGGGTGTTTCGAGAGAGGCGTATTGTTCGTTGACAGCAAAGCGGCAGATTTGGATGAGAGTATCGAGGCGAGAGTCGGACGCGCTCAGTTGGGCAAGGAGGATTTGCAGAGTCGCTCCCTGTTCCGTGATGAGGCGCATTTCGTCCCCGACAAAATCGCGATAATGCCCGAAGAATAAAACGGTTACAGTCATGGCTTTTATTCTACCGGAGGGTTCCGTCGGAGATTTCGCGGCGGTGAGTCATGCGTTCGGCAAGGCTTTGCGCGTGCGTGATAACGATCAGAGCAACTCCCTCTTCGCGATTGAGTTCGAGGAGAAGCTCGGTCAGGTTTTCGGCGGAGACGCGATCTAAGGCTCCCGTCGGTTCGTCGGCGAGAAGAAGTTTCGGCTCGTTGATCAAGGCGCGAACTACTGCGACACGCTGCCGTTCGCCGCCGGAAAGCTGACCGGGGCGATGACTGAGTCTGCCATCTAGTCCTACACGCTTCAAAAGACGATGGGCGCGTTTGAAGGCGTCCTCCTTTCGGGCGGTTTTGTGTCCGGCGAGCGTGGGAATCAAGACATTTTCGAGAACGCTGCATTGCGGCAGGAGATGGTGCATCTGAAAAATCAACCCGATGGCATGATTGCGAAGAGTCGCCAGTTGATTGTCGTCAAGCTTCGACAAATCCTGACCATCGAGTATGACAGTGCCGCTATCGGGGCGATCCAATGTGCCGATGATATTGAGCAGAGTGCTTTTGCCCGCGCCGGACACGCCGATAATGGCGAATGTCTCGCCCGCTTCGATTCGGAGCGAGACATCTTTGAGGACGGGCAGGGTCGCCCCGTCTTCGGTTGCCGGATAACTTTTACTGACGTTGATAAGTTCGAGTAAGGCTTGCGCCACTTCAGTTACGCCCTTCGGTACGATAATTCTGCCACTGATCTTGATTGGCGTCGAGTGGCAACGCCAAAACAAAGGAAGCAGTCTCGTCACCTTCGTTCTCCATGAGATGGGTGAGAGAGGTCTCCGTGATTTGGAGGCGCGAGACGGGGTTGCGATCCTCTAAGGTTGTCTGCAAAATTTCCGGCGGCATTTGGAGAACCGAGACGATATAGTATGAGAGCAGAGCCGGTTCAGTTGGCATCTGGAGCATTTCGGCGGTCACATCCTCGCGCCCCGTCAGACTTCCGACATACGCCAAGAAGAGTTCTGTCGTATTGTCCGCCCAAAATTTCAGTTTGTCCTCTTCGACTTCCTCATCGGGTAGCAACTCGACGCGCCCGACAAGATAAGGCAGGTCGGCAGGGGCATATTCCAATATCCGAAACCGTTCCGTTCCGCCCGCCAGCAGGTGAATACGCCCGTCGTCCATCGTTTTGACCGCGAGAATTTGCGCCATACACCCGATGTCTTCGGGCGTCGCGGGCTGACCAACTTCGGAACCCTCCTTGATTTTGACGACACCGAACGGCTCTTGCCGCTCGATACATTTACTGATCATGGCGCGATACCGCTCCTCGAAGACGTGCAGTTGGATCGGAGCCTGCGGTAGCAAGACCGTATGCAGAGGAAAAAGCGGTAATGAGAAAATATTTCCTCTTGATTCGGACATAAATAAAACCTCAGCGTGGCTGAGACGAATTGCGTCTCAGACACGCCATAAAAAACGCATCCATACGATGACGGTGAGGATAGGTTCGGATAAATTCGCCCTGTGCGAACGATGCCAGCCCTTCACCTTGATTTTCGGCAGAAACCCCAAAGCGTCGCAGTGCAGTCTGAAGGCGCGGAATCGGGTTTTCGACTTGATATTCCCGCCCTATATCGGATTCCATAAACGCCGCGACAATGTTCTCGTTCTGCCAACGCTCTATTGCACACGTTACATAAATCAGCATTCCGTTCGGTTTGACCAATCGCGCCGACTGTTGCATCAGCGACTGCTGAACGGTGGCAATTTCCGTTTTCGGTATTCCTGTACGCCATTTCACGTCGGGAGTACGCCGCAGCACTCCACTGCCCGTACAAGGCGCATCGATCAGCACACAGTCCGCCGATTGGGTGAGACGTTCCATTCTACGCACGGAGTTGCCCAACGGTTGCCATAGCCCGGAACTGTCTGCGGGGAGTGTCAGCATCTCGACTCCACTCGCTCCCGCCCGCCTTGCCCGTTTGCTCAATGTCGTGAGCCGTTCATCAATGCTGTCTATCGCGACGATCCGCCCGTGATTTTCCATCAAGGCAGCAAGAGCGAGCGTTTTGCCTCCCCCGCCCGCCCCGACTTCGATGATTGTCTCGTTCGGTTTGGCATTGGTGAGCAGAACGGCTAATTGACTCGCCTCTTCCTGAATCTCATAATGTCCGGCTTTGAAGTTCGGCTGCGCGGGCAGATTGACGCGGCTTGCGAGTTCCACGCCCCACGGGGAATAGCGTGTCGGCTGCGAATCGGGAAACTCATACAAGACTGGATGCCGCCGCGCTTTAAGGGTGTTGACTCGGAGAACTGTCGCTGCCTGTTGATTGAACGCTTCGGCGGCTTGCGGGGCTTCTGTGCCGAGCAGTGCTTCGAGTTCGTCTGCCATCTCATCGGGAAAAGAGAGAGTCGTTCGGAGATACTCGGCGGGATTTTCGGGTGAGGGCAAAACGTCCGCGATGGTTTGCAGGAGCAGAATGCCGTCAGTCGTTGTGAGCGTAAGCGGTTCGGCGGCATACAATCTCAGGCGATTTTCAGGCGTATCGGGGAGTTGATGGGCGGCAAGCAAGGCGGTATCGCGGCGCAGAAATCGGACTGACGCATAGATCGCGTCGCCAATCCACCGCCGTTCCCCCGAATTAAGAAAACGCGAGGCGCGAAAAACGGCTTCGACGATGCGATCCAAGGGCAAATGCGACTCTTCCCGCTGCCACGATGCAAAGAGATCGATGGCGGAGGCAAGGGCGCGAGGCGTACATTTAAAATTGGTGGGCTGCGAGTCGTTAGGTGTTATCATTTGACTCGCATTATACCAAAAAAGAAAGGGTTAATTTGCAGAAATGTTCTGGCGAATCCACTCCGGCGGTTTGCCGATGGTCGTCGTCCACTGAATATCTTTTAATGCCCACGCCAGCGCGTCGTTAATTTTCTTCGGGACGGCACTCACAAATTGGAGCGATTTCCGCCTGTCCTCGGCGGTGAGCATCGCGCCGTTCGCCTCCAAACGAAAGATTCCGTATCCATTTCCGGCTTGAATCGGGGCGGTCATTTCGCCGGGTTTGAGTTTGATGACGGCATTTTCAATATCGGTTTTGAGGTAGGTTCGCGGTAGAACGCCGAGATTGGCGTTATGGAGTTTGCTGCCATCGGTGCTGTGATCTTTTGCAGCTTGCTCGAAAGTCTTTTTGCCTTCGGATATCTCTTTATGGGCGAGTTCGGCTTTGGTTTTGGCAGCCTCGAAGTCGCGCCCTGTGTCTTTGATCGGGGCTTCGACATAGATCATTTTGAGGCGAAAGAAATCATCGGGTGTAAATTTGCGCCCCAGTCGGTTTTCCATTTCGGCGACAATCAAGGCATCGGTGATGAGTTTGCGGCGAGCCGTCGCATACAGTCGGCTCTGCCTCTCATTGAGTTTTTTGATCAGTGCGGCGTCGCTCGCTGGAGCCAATTCTGCCCCTTTACGGCGAACATCGAGCGAATCATGAACATACGCTTGGATTTGCTGCTCGGTCACGGTGATTCGCTTTGCTTTGGCGGCTTGTTCGAGGGCGGCAGTCGCCATCAACTCCTGAACGATGCCCTCGAATTTGTCGGGAAACTGCGAAAAAATCTGTTCGCTCAACTCCGCGAGAGAAATCCGCATCTCCGGCTGTATTGTCGGATAGCGATCTAAAAGGAAACTACCCAAAACGCGGGGATCACTCTCGGCATAATTCAAGATCACGTCACGGCGTGTGATTTTGTGACTGCCGACAGTTGCCACAACCCTCTCCAAATTCGAGACGGCAGGTTTGACGTTCGGCTTCGGCGTGGTTTTGGTTTGCTGAGAGAGTGAGCCAACGGAAGGCAGTATAAACAAGGCAAAAATAAGAGTAGATTTCATAGTTTTTGACCCAAAAGTATAATTTCTTAATCTCTACCTCACCCCCCTCCCCCTCTCCTGACCGTTCGTTCCTCACTATGAGAGGGGGAGGCACGAGAACCAAAGTCTTCTCTCCTCATTGCAGGTGAGGGGGAGGCAGAGGGTTGGAGGCTCCCCAATCTTGGGCGAGTCTCCTCATCAGTATTTTTTCTCCCCTCTCCTAAGGAGCCTCGGCGACTGGTCAGGAGAGGGGGCGGGGGTGAGGTGGAATTGCTTCCCCTCTTTCTACTTGCGACGGCGTCTCCACAGGAACGCACCCGTGGGCAATGCCGCGCCAATGAGCAGCAATGCCGAGGACGGTTCTGGAACGGCGACACCGACGCGAACGCCGAAGTAAGCCCCATTGCGCTGCGTCAGAACGGAGCCGGGCTGTGCGCCGCCCGTCTCGAACTGCGCGGAACCGAGAACGCTAAACGCATTGGCAATCGCTCCGCCGTTTGCTCCACCGATCTGTCCGGGTGTGCGGAACAGATGCAGACCATACATCAGCAAAGGACTGTTTGCGGGAGCGTTCAGACTGTCGGCGGGCGCAATCGCCAGCAGATAGTTCGTGCCGATATCAAGAAACGCACCCGCATCGAACACGCTGGGAGCCGAATAGATACGAACACGGTTGTCGCCTTCGCCGGGTTCGATGGGATTGATAACCGCCGACGTATCGAATTGGAAGAAACTTCCGACTTGACTGGATGCCGCAAGCGACGGCAAACCGCTCGTCGGATCGTTGCCCGGAATAAAGAATGCCCCATAAAGGCGATCCAGATTCGAGGTCGTCATGCCGACAGCGGACTTGATATTCATGACAATAGAGACGTCGTTGACACGCCCCTTGAGTGCGCCGCCGGGCAGACTGTTGAGCGTGAACGGCTGCGCGGTATAGCCCGCAGTCTGCGGCGTGCGGGGCGTGGCAGGAGCGGTTGCATTCGGATCGAGACCGACAAAGTGACTTTGACTGGTCGCGTTTTGTCCGAGGCTGTAGGAGGCTCCGGTTCCGATGGTATTGATAATGGTCTGTGCGTTCGCAACACCGGAGAGGGCGAGCATGGTGAACGCAGCGGGCAGCATTCGCAAAGCTTGAGACATGAGACGATTCCTTTTTCCGGGCGACTTATCTTCTGTCGCCCTGTTGAGATAAGGGTACTGCGTACTGCTGCAAACCACGAACGGCAGATACTGCGCTTGCCGATTCGCGCTGTAATCGGAGAAATGGTTTTCCAAAACCCGATTTTCCCCTTCCCATTTCTCTCGAATCAGAGAGTGGAAAGGAAAATTTGACCTCCCCCTAACCCCCTCCTTCCGTAAGGAGGGGGAATCTCAGTCTTCCTCTCCTTACGCGAATGTTTCGTAAGGAGGGGGAATCAAAACTCCCTTCCCTCATGCAAGGAGAGGTGCATTGACTCCC
>CAZPZP010000289.1:0-5616 GCA_964591025.1 uncultured Chthonomonadaceae bacterium | reverse complement strand
CGATAGGGGCGTTCCGCCTTGCTTGACACGGCGGAATAAATTCCTCCGCTAGTGGCGTTCCGCCGTGCCGTGCTTCGCACTCGAAAAGCAGTGGGATTTCGTCCGTAGGACGTCTGTTTTTGAGTCGGGTACGTTCTTGTACCCGACTAGGGCAAGAAGTCTATCGATGGTTTGAAAATTCAGAAGCGGGACACTCAAATCTTCCAGTTTGTCGGTTGTCAGCGTACTCATGCGCTGGTACAAGGCTTCGTTCCCTGCGCCGAATTTGTTTTCCACTTGGCACAAAGTCGAGCGAATGATCCCTTGCTTCGCACTCGAAACCACAGCACGGTTTTGTTAGGAGTTCTAAGTCCAGCCTACCGAATGTCACGACGGAATTTCTCATCACTCTGAGAGGAAACAGCAGACGGCGATTCGCTTTGTATCGCGCAAGGACATTTTGGGTATAATGGGTTCTCAGGAGGAAGTCAACCATGAGGAAAATCACAGCATTATTCACTTTATTCGGCGCGGCGACACTTTGTCTCGCCGCCTTTGCACAAACCAAACCGACCCCAAAACCCAATACGCCCAAAGTTACGCCGACAGAAAACGCCAAAGTCGTCCCGACCTCACTCAAAATGGCATACGCGCTGAATGCGGGCGATATATTCCGCTACCGCGTGACGGGATTGTTCAACGGACATTTCCCGCCGTTCGCGCAGCCCGGAAGTCCGCCGATCAATCTCAAAATCGTGGTCGAGTATGCGGGCAAAGTCAACAAAGTAGACGACAAAGGCGCGGAAGTGGCGTTTGTCGTGGACAAAGGCGACCTCTATCTTTTGGAGAAGGAACCCGGAGAAGATGGCAAGACCGTTCCTGCCGACGAGACGCCGTTCCCGATTCCGTTGTCTACAGTGCAAAAATCGCTCAATGCGACCGCTGTTGTTCGCCCCGATGGCAGTGTCGCGAGTATCAACAGTGGCGATGCGGCTCCGGTGCAGATCAATCTCGGCATAGACCTTCGCAAACTGTTTCTGCTGATTATGCCCGTGACGTTCGCAGAGAAGCCTGTCAAGGTCAACGAAGAATGGGCATTCAAAGACGGACTGTTGGGGCAGAGCGAGGGCAAAATCGCCTATACCGGCAAATTGGAGGGGATCAAAGCGATGGGCAAGGGCGTTACGTCGAACCTTGCGGTTTCCGCGTCGTCCAAGATCGATGAGAAGAAAAACAAAGAGGGCAAACTTACCGACAACGCCGAAGAAGCCGTTGAAACTTCGGTTGGGTTTGCCAGCATCAAAGGCATCATGACTTTTGCAGGAACACCGAAAAACGATGTGTATGCGGGACGGCTGAAACAGAGCAAACTGACTCTGATTGCAAAATTCGACAGCATCGTCGCCAATCCCATCAAACCCGAAGAGAAACTGACGACACCCATTGATGTGAAGGCACGCCTGACCGTGCAGGAGATTCCCACCAAACCGGCGGCAAAGACAGCCCAAGTGACGAAGGAGAATCCAAGCAAATGAGTCTTATCGCGCCGTTTTTAGGTTTGACTGTGCTGATCGCCGGAGTCCCCGCGCTCGCACAAACAAGCAACCCCAAAGCCGACGATGTTCAATTGGTTCGCAAACGCCCCAAGAGCGATACGATAACCAAGCCGCCCGTCACCAAAGGCGTGACATGGAAATTCGGTTTCGAGAAGGGACGTGTCACTAAGTTCAACGAAAAAGTGACGGTTGCCGGCAATCTCGCCGACGGAACGGGCTTCACCGTAGAAATCAAAACGATCTCCACCGAGACCGTCAAGGCGGTCACGAAAGCCGGAGACGGTACGATAGAGTATCGTAATGAAGTGGGCGAAGCCACCTTAAACGGCGATCCGATGCCTGATCCGCCTACTTTGGCAGGGGCGACAACGATGGTTTGGGGAGCCAATGGGCTTATCGTCAAGCGATCTCCCACAAAAGATAATGCGGGCATGGAAGTCATTGATAAAGTCGAGCCGATAATGATGGCGATGCCGCCCCCTTCTGCTCCTGTTGTGCCGGGCGATGAGTGGAAAACCGAAATGAATAATCCTTTTCTACCCGATCAGAAGGTCGTCGTGACCTCTCAATTCGAGGAGCGAGGCAAGTTTGGGACGCTGATCGTCTATCGGATTCGGATCAATGCTCTGGTTTCCGTGCGCGAGAACGACGAGGAGAATGCCGATGCGATTCAAATCAATGGTTCTTATGAATTCGAGCCGGTGAAGCGGCGTGTGGTGAAATCGGATGTAACCGTCGAGAATCTTGACGTCGAATTCCAAGGGCAAAAGGCGCGAGTGAGCGTACAGGGCGTCTCGGCAATGATCGGTATCCCCGACCAGATTACGCCACGCTCGAAGCCTGTAAAGAAGAGGATAAGAAGTAGAAGATAGAGGGTAAGGAAAAACAATTGTTACTGTCCAAATCTCGTTGCTGTGATGAGATCGGGGGTTGAAAATACCCCGTTGTCGGGTACTGAAAGTACCCGCCTGTATGTCCTGCGGACAACCGTCCTTCGGACGGGAACACCCTCAATATGAGGTGCGTCCGAAGGACGCTTGGCGGAACGCCATACAGACGGGGGTTTTCAACCCCCGGTTAAGAGTAGCAACGAGATTTGGACAGTAACAAACAATTTCCCTATTTCTTTTTCCCTTCTCCCTCAATCACAGGAGTTTGGTTGATCGTCTCCACGTCGGGACGCGGTTCGATAGTCAGAGTACGTTGATGCTGCGTGCCGCTCCGCAGAATGTCCAATCGCAGAGTTTTGCCTGCTTTGATATTTAGGATCGCTTTCCGCATTGCGTCAAGCGTTCGGGTCGGCTGCCCATTGATGGCGATCACGATGTCGCCGGGCAGAATTCCGGCTCTGTGGGCAGGGCTGTTCCGATAAATCCCGTTGACACGCGCCGCCATTTCACCATCACGATCTTTTTTTGGAATCGATATTCCCAACCATCCATCGCGCACTGGCTTAACATTGACTCCTTTACAGAGCGTTTCGACGATGGGCTGTAGTTGGTGGGCAGGAAGCGCAAAGCCGGTATTCGCCATTCCATCGAAGAACACAATCGCGGGCTTTTGCTTTTCGTTATTGGGCATCGGTGGCATTTGGGGATTGCCGGAGGGAACTGGCATTCCTGCGCGTACTCCTAATTCGCTGTCTCCGCAGGGTGTCGCTACCACCATTCCGATCACTTCGCCCGAAGAGTTCAAGAGAGGACTGCCGCTGTTTCCTGCACCCACGACGCCCTGAAACTGAATCAATCCATGATAACGCAGAGTGCCGGAACGCCCCGACCTGTTTATGCCGGAAACCAATCCCAAACACGCCGAATTTGCGAAGCCCGCTTGATTGCCAATCGCGACAGCAAAATGCCCTGCCTTGACTCGCTGCGAATCGCCCCAAGCCAAGCCGGGCGACGCATCAGTCTCCAACTTAATGACGGCGATGTTCGAGTAGGGGTCGGCGTTGATCCATTGCGGGTGCATTCGTTTGCCGTTCGGCAGAACAATGACAATCTCTGTCAGGTTCTCCATGACTTCAGCAGTAGTAACGACAAAGCCGCTGGGAATCAGAAATCCGCTTCCGGCTTGCGGCGCACCTGCCACGAACATTTTGTCCTTGTCTGTGCTTTTGAGTGACTCTTGGATATGGAGGAAATTTCGCTCGGCTTCGGCGCGGCGTTCCGGGGGCAGTCTGTCGAATTGACGCATCAGTTCGGAACTCACCGACGACGGAAACAGAAAATTCAGCAGCGTGATTCTGCCCTCGATGGAGACAACGGAGCCTTGAGTTTGTGCGACCATCACGGCAACTTCGGCTTCCATCTGTTTGAGCAGGGAAGGAGGACGGGCGGGAGGCTGGGAATTCGGAGTCGGGGACTGTGCCACAACAGCACCGCCCCCGACGAGCAGCAGAAAACAATACAAGGCGCGAAACGTGCAGAGAACCATAGGTCTGGCGCGGATTTAGTAAATCCCCTCCTCGGTGAAAGAGGCGGGCGTCAAGTGACGCATAATATAGCGTGTTTTGGCGTCTTGAACATTACGGGACATATTCAAAGCGGGCGACACAGAGACAGTATCGTCTGCTGATTTATTGGCTTGCGACGGCAGAGTGCGTGCCACATACTTCCGCGGAGGCGCGGGCGAATAGGGGCGTTGCGGCTTTGCCCAAACAATCGGCGAATCCGTTTCGGCGACTGTCTTTTGCTTCTCGTCCCGTCGGTTCTGAACAACAGCTGCCGGAACCGAGGCGGTATTACGACGCAGAGCCAGTTGGGTCGGCGTTGAGGCGTTAATCTGTATCATAAATGGCGGGAAGGGATCGCCAAAGACAATCGGCGCACTCGATTTGGTATTCACCTCACGCAGGATTTGGGTATTCTGTCGTGTCATGAAATTGGGAACAGCCGCCTCACGATACATGACCTCTTGTGTTGGCGAAGGCGTTGTCAGGCGATAGATCGAGACGCTCAGAAACAGGGTCGCGGCGACACTGCCCACAAGACTGAGCCGATTCCAATCGAGTGCCGGCAATAGGCGGCGTGATGCGCGTGTCGCTTCAACCTGCCCGCCGATCTCTTGGGTCAAAATGCGTCCTGACAGCGGCGAAATCATCCCTTCGGCACGCATTCGGTTTTGCAAATCGTGCCAATCCGAGCGCGGAGCCGGAACATGACGGCGGCAATCATTGAGTAAATTTTGAGCGCGGCGCATTCCTTCGACTTCGGTCTGGCAGACGGCGCACGCAATGAGGTGCTTCTCGACACGCTCCAATGCGTTCTCAGGCAGACGCTCGCCCACGTAATCCCAAAGGTCAGGCGACACAGCGCGACACTCTGATTTTCTTCCCAATATCTTCATAATCATTTCTCTCTTAATTTGCTTTTAACAGCGATTCCATGCGATCCCTGAAACTGCGTCTGGCGCGGAATAGTCGCAATTTGACGCTGGCGACTGAGCAGCCGAGAACATCGGCGATCTGCTGATAACTCAGCCCTTCCAAATCCCGCAAAATAATGAGTTCGCGCTGCGCTTCCGGCAGTCCGCCCAGTACTCTATGGACGGCTCCGCGCAAATAGTTGCGTTCGGCTTGCTTGGCAGGGTCGCTGCCCCGTTCGCTGGTATCGAACAACGTGGCTTCGAGTTCCGGCAGGATAGCAATTTCGCCGCGCCGTGCCTGTGATTTATGGCGATCACGGCACAAATTGCCCGTCACTTTGAGAAGCCATGTCAACAGACTGCAATCGCCGCGAAAGCCCGGTATTGTCCGAAATGCTTTCACGAAAGCATCTTGCTTGATGTCGTCCGCTTCATCGGCATTGCCGAGCATATGGTAGGCATAGCGATAGACTGCCCGCTCATAGCGTTCATAAATCATCCCGAATGCGGCGGGATCGCCTTCTCGACACAGCGCGACCAATTGTTGATCGGTAGCGTGCAGAGACGTCTCGCTTTCATAGCGTCCTGTCATTCATCTCCTCGCGGGTTCGCCAATATCTTTACACAGTTACAGACGCAGCATGGAACAAAAAGTTATCCGATGCCGATGCAAATTTCTTGTTGGGTGATTAGGCAGCCATCGGATTGCATTAGA
>CAZPZP010000288.1:0-5628 GCA_964591025.1 uncultured Chthonomonadaceae bacterium | reverse complement strand
GCGTATCATTGGCGCGATGTGCCAGCGAATGAGAATGTGCCGGTGGTGCGAGCGACATTCGATCAGGGCGGCTATCAGATTTATGCACAGAGCGGCGAGGTTGTTGCTGTGCCGTTCGAGAACCAGAATCTCCAAGTGCTGAAATTCGGGCGGTCACAGAATGGCACGATGTCGTTTGTGAATGAGAATGGCGCGTCTCCGATTCTGTATGTTCCAAACGGCGGCTATTTGGAGAACGCGGCGGCGGCAGGTGCAAAGTGGTATCCGCTTCCGAACGATTTCTCCTATACGCGCCCCGTTTATGTCGCGATTGCGCCATCATGGAACGCATGGACGACGATGGGTTGGTATCCCGGAATGGCGATGTATGGCGGAATGTGGGGCTATAATCCGGGTCTGGCGTTTGCGTGGATGCCGAGTTTTTACGTCAATATCGGCGGCTCGCGCTACAACGGGTGGGGCGGCTACAACTCCTACTACAACAGCAATCCGGGTTACGTGCGGAACAGCGTTGTCTACCGTAATTACAATACGGCACGTCCGGGTAGCAGTTCTGGCTTCGGAACGGGGCGCGGCATGGCGCGTTCCTCTTCGGGTTCCGGCTATCGCAGCAGCGGCGGTTTCGGGCGCAGTTCCGGTTCTTCGGGATTTGGGAGCGGCAGTTCGTCGTCGGGTTTCGGGCGTTCGAGCGGCGGGTTCGGCAGTTCGCGCCCGTCCTCCGGTTCCTCCGGTTTCGGCAGCGGCAATGGGCGCAGTTTCGGCGGAAGCGGCGGATCGTTTGGCAGCGGCGGCAGTGGCTTTGGTTCGTCGCGTCCGTCGTTTGGCTCTTCGGGATCGTCGGGCGGAAGCAGTGCCTTCGGGCGTTCCAGTTCCGGCTCGTTCAGCGGTCAGCGCAGTACGGGCAGTTCGTTCGGAAGCGGGCGCACTTCCGGCGGCAGTTTCAGCGGAAGCGGCTCCAGTTTCGGCAGCGGGCGATCTTCGGGAAGTTCCTTCGGCGGCAGTTCATCGAGCGGCGGCAGTTTCCGTTCGAGTGGTTCCTCTTCTGGCGGCGGACGCAGTTCCTTTGGCGGATCGTCTTCGTCGGGTCGGAGTTCCTTCGGCGGCTCTTCCGGGCGACGGCGATAACTTCAAGCCCAGACAGCATCGGTTCACTTGAAATAGGCACCGATGCTGAACCCAGCAAACGCTTGTCCATTAATTTCAGAACCAACCTGAAATCCATACTCCATATTTCTTTTATCCCGCAACCGTCCAAAAAATGCGACATAATCGCCCGTTACGACGGCATTATGCTGGGCATACTCGAAGCCGAAGCGTCGCGTCCATCGATCCAACTGCGCTCTCGGCACGATTTGTCCCCCTTCCTCTACTCGATACAAAAACGGGGACGCGTTTTGCCAAGCAATAAGAGCGTTGAAGCCTACTCCCTTGGTCGTCCTATAGTTCGATGAGGAGTTTGCATTAAACCAATGATAGCGCCAACCGAAACTGTATAATAAGGCACGGGAATTGTGAGCCTTAATATCTTCTTTATCTCTCCAACTGCGATACGGACGAAGTATAGAAAAGGTCAATCCTACACTATAAAAGTTGCCTATGGAGTCGATAATGCGATAGTCCGCAGATAATCCGCTGTGGGGCGTAAGAATATACTTTGCTAAGCGAACATCTTCTTGATTCTGTTCCGTCGGATTCTCGACAATAGCAACAAGACGCTGTGCCAATAACTGATAATTGTCACAGGCAAGAACTGCTAAAGTGGTCGCTGTGACATCTTCTCTAAAACCAAATCCGACAAGATCGTAATTAAAAACCACACCCAATCCGCTGTGACTTCCAGTCAGCAATTGTGCCGAACTATCAAGGCGCGTTTTTGCGCTGCTATGTAGAAAGTTCGCCGCAATTGCATTTTGTTTACCTGCCCAGCGTGCTTGAAGTTCGCGCAGAAAAATCTCTTGAGTGAAGGGTCTACTCTCTTGTGCGAACAAAAGCTGCTGATAAACAAGTACCGCCTTGAGCCGTAAAAGTTCTTGGTCGAACACCGCTGAATCCTGCGATGTGCTGATACGGTTTTGAATCTTGTTAAGTGTTGTTCTCAAAAGGTTATCTTTTTGGGTTTGCTCACCTAAGAATTGCTCAAAGGGAACACTTCTGGTTTTAAGAAATGTTTGGAGATAATCTAATACTTCAATGCGTGAGGGATTGCGTCCCAGCTTTCTCAAATAGTAGAAGATATTACGATCCATATTCGTAGCACGAAAACCTTTTTGTACACTATTGGTTTGCATTGCCATCGGGCTGCGGTCAACAGCAAAGGTCGTCGGGCGAGCAGTCAAATTGATGCTCTGACCGGGAGTTGCTGTTGTGACAGCCGGGAGGTCTTCTAAAGCCAACGCAACCGAAGAAGCCAAGCCGAGCAGAACAGCGATCAAGCCGCCCAAAAGTCCGATGTGTGTAGAGCGCAAAGTCCGTTTCCTTTCTACAGGAGAGCAATCGTACCGAAACGGTAGGAGTTGCAAAAAGCGAGTTTAGTTTTCGCCCGCTTCCAGCGAGCCGATCCGTGTGCGTATCGTCTGAATTCGCGAGTCGAACTGTCTGGCATCGTTGGTTCTCTCATAAATTCTCTTTGCCTGCCGATAGTGGGTCAAAGCCTCGTCGCGCCGTCCCAAACCGCGCAAGGATTCCGCAAGATAGTAGTGACAGGAGCCGGTATCGGGATGGCGTGATCCTTGCTCTGCTTCGGCAATTCTTCGTGCGCGTTCGTGCAGCAGCAAGGCGTCCTCGCAGCAGCCAATTTTGCACTTCACCCGCCCCGTGTTGTTGAGGTAGATCACCAGATAGAGATTCTCCCCCAAAGCGGCTTGTACATTCAGAGCGCGTTCCAAATGGTCGAGTGCGGCGGGCAATTCTCCCAACGCTTCGTACAGTGCGCCGATATTGTTGAGAAGCACTGCGATCTCTCGCCTATCGTGCTGTGCCTCATGAATGGCAAGGGCGCGGAGATAGAAGGGCAAAGCGCGTTTCGGACACGCTTGCATTTTCAAGACATAGCCCAAACTGTTGCAATAATCCGCCATCTCGGCGGCGTCTTTGGGCAGTCGTTTGCGAGCGACACACCATGCACGGCGTACACAATGCAGTGCCTCTTTTGTGTCGCCAATCTCTTGCTGTGCTTCGCCCATGACGCGCAGAAATTTCGCGCACGCTGTACTTCCCTCGCCCTCTCTCGTTTTTGTCAAAGTCACTCCCTGCGCGGCATAGGTCAATATCGCCGCATCCTCTCGCTGCGTCGCAAGAAACAGCGTCATCTCCCAAAGCAACTCCTCCAAGCCAACCGGCGGGACGCGGCAGCCGTTGGCGATTTCGACGGCGGCGTAGCAGTGGGTGATGTCGTTGCGGACTCCCGCCAAATCTGTGGTTTGATTGGCTTGATAAAGATGATCCGTCAAGGCACTCAAAACACGAGGCAGCAAGACATTACAGCGTCTCGGCAGCAGATTGGTGAGCGCGTAGATGCGGATCAATTCGTGGATGGACTGCCGCTCGTCCTCTTCGCGTTTGAGCAAGGAACGGTTCCAGAGAGAGATCATCGCTTCCTCGAAATCGTTCTCGCGGCTGATGCCCGTCGCTTTGCGAAGCATCTCCTGTGGAATCCCATTGGAAGCAAAACACGCCGCCGCCGCCAAGACTTTCAGCGCGTTCGCACTCAACTGCTGCCCCGTTTCTCCCGAAGCATTGCTGCCGCGCACCGCGAGATCAATGGTATCGTAAACGCTTCCGATATGTCCGGTTGCCGTGATAAAATGGTCGCGGGCTCTTTGCAGCGTTTCGTGGGGATTTACCGAAAGTCCCTGCCAATACCGAACAAAACTCCGCCCTCGAACGTGCATATCGTGCGAGGCAAGGGCAAGGGCGAGCGGCAGATTGCCAACGGAACGAGCTATACAAACGGCGGCGTCCCACTCCGCAGCGTTGTGTGCTGTTCGATAGACCTGAAGCAGCTTCAAGGCGTCCTCTTCATCCAAAGGCGGCAGTTCGAGTTTCGCCCAATTGACGGGCAAAATTTGGCGCTGCGTCGTAAAAAGCAAATGCAGATTCCGCGACGACGGCAGCAATTCCAGATCGGTTTGCTCGGTCACGTTGTCGAAAATGATCAGCGCGGGTCTGCGGAGCTGCTGCAATTCGCGACAGACTCGTTCCGCCACCCGCTCCCTGCCTTGACTTACATCCAGACCGAAGAATTTTTCTCCAATCTCGGCGTAATCCGCGAGGAGATGTTCATCGCTTCGAGTGTCCAGCCAGAACACTCCATCGGGATAGGATTCTATCGTCAAATGGGCGTGAGCATACTCTGCCGCCATCTGCGTTTTGCCAATTCCGCCCATACCGACCAGTGCAACGGGATGCCCGCTCGATCTCTGCAATTTTCGCCGCAACTCGCCGAGGGCGTTTTCGCGCCCGTAAAAATGGGCATGAGGCGTATGCCGAATGTTGTGGCGCGGGATTTCGCGAATGTCGGGCGGCGGAGAGATTGTAGGCGCGGGGAGATCACGATGAACCAACTGCCAGACACGTCGTTCGCCAATGCCCCGGAGATTGCGCCATCCTCGGTCACGAAACTCGAAAGGGAAGGTCAATTCTCCACACACCTGCTCATAGAACTCTTTCGACGCGAAAATCTCCCCACCTTCCGCTTCGCCCATGATGCGCTGAGCGAAATTGACGGCGGAATCTTCATAGTCACGCCGTCCGCTGGGATGGACAATCTGTCTGGGCTTGCCGAAATGCAGTCCAATGCGAACGTGTATCGGCGCATCGGGCTGCCACGTTTGTTGCATCAGCAGGATTTGCGCTGCTTTTGCCCATTGAGCCGTGTCGAGTGCGCTTCGGAATGCGAGAAAAAAGCCGTCGCCGGTGGTGTTGATCTCCTCACCGTTCCAATCTGCAAGCGTCCTCCGAATCAGCGCGTCGTGTCGGCTCTTCGCCTCACGAAAGAGAGTAGGATGGTTTTCTCGCAGCCACGTCGAATTGACGATGTCGGTGAAGACAAGTGCGATGTTTTCTGCTGAGAGTGTGTCGTCCATAGTGTCCCCCGCGTTATGTCCGCTCTTTTACCCTTTTCTTATTTCTCTGTGAGTGACCGAATTCCTGCCCGTTTTGTTATTTATTTCACGAATGAGCAGAAATATGGCGCACAATAGACCTCTTGCAAGAGTCCAGCAGAATAAATTCTTTGTGCAGGTCTCGTTCCGCCGTGCCGTGCTTCGCACTCGATAGGGAGAGGGGATTTCGTTCGTAGGACGGCTGTTTTTGAGTCGGGTACGTGATCTCTACCCGACTTCTGCAAGAGTTCTAATGGAGATTTCGCCTTCAATGTCTTCATAGAGAATGAGTTTGATGCGGAGCAGAAATTCGGGGGAGATGGACGGACAGTTGCGGCTTACAAGCCTTCGGTATCGAGTTTGAGATCGTCAATTATAGGTTCTGTGGGTACATCTGGAGAAGAACGCAGTGCCGCACTTGGAACGGCGCAATGAGCATTTGCCCTATGTCACGGTCGGCAAGACGCATGGGTTATGGCTTCTCGTAGCCCTGCACCCAACTGAATTCGTGTTCGTCCCACTCCTG
>CAZPZP010000287.1:0-5636 GCA_964591025.1 uncultured Chthonomonadaceae bacterium | reverse complement strand
CGGGTACGTTTTTGTACCCGAATCTACCCTCTACTCCCTTCCAAGACGGATACGTTCTTGTTTCAGAGCGGCAGGAGAGATTGGAGAGCGGCGTCAAGGGTGCGAAACCGAAACAGATAGCCCTGCTTCTCGGCGACTTGGGGCAGGACTTTTTGCCCATTGAGAACCGTCTCGGCGAACTCGCCCAGTATCAGACGCAGGGCGAACGCCGGAACCGGAATCACGGCGGGACGATGGAACAGACGCCCCAATGCTCGCGCAAATTCGGCGTTGCGGACAGGCTCAGGAGCCGTCGTATTGACTGCCCCGGCGACTTGCGCGTTCTGCATCGCCCAAGTGAACAACCCGATCACATCATCGAGGTGAATCCAGGGAAGCCACTGTTTGCCGGAGCCGAGCTGTCCGCCTAAACCCAACTTATACGGCGAAATGCGAACGGGCAGAGGATACAGTATTTTGTCCAACGCTCCGCCCTTTCCCAAAACCACGCCGATTCGCATGGTTGCCACACGCACGCCGAGATCGCACGCCCGATTGACTTCCGTCTCCCACTCTTTACACACATCGGGCAAAAATCCGGTTCCGGCTGCCGACTCTTCCGTAATACTTTCGTCGCTGCGATTGCCATAGAATCCAACGGCGGAAGCACTGATCAAGACAGACGGACGGCGCGACAATTTGGCGATTGCGTCCACCAATTGGCGCGAAGTGTCAACCCGACTGTCCCGAATTTTGCGCTTGAACTCCGGTGTCCAACGCCCGCCCGCAACAGACTCTCCCGCCAAGTGAATGACGGCATCGGCATTTTCCAACGCGGCAAGCCCCTCGCTCGCGCCCGATTTGCCCCATATCGCCGCCGTTACTTTGTCGCCAAACGCCCCTTTGACTTTCGCTGCATCACGGGACAACACCGTGATCGAATGCCCCTCGTTCAACAGCTGTTGGCACAGGGGACGCCCGACAAAACCCGTCGCGCCCGTCACTACGATTTTCATTTTCCTGCTCTCACTCTCTTCTCGAAGACACTGAGCAGGTTTACGAATAACGGGCAGGGATTATTGCAGGGATTATTGCGGAAGCGGCAGAGACAACTCGACGCGGGTTCCAATGCCATGCTCAGGTACAGTCCATTGCAGGGTCGCTCCAATAAGCGTGGCACGAAACTGCATATTGCCGAGTCCGTTGCCGATGCGCCGTGTCTCGGCAGAGGGCAAACCGACTCCATCATCTTCGACGCGCAGCCGCCACAAACTGCCTTCGGTTTCGATAATAACGCGCAGATGGTGGGCTTTGGCATGGCGGCACGCATTGTTGACTGCCTCCTGCATGACGCGGAAAATCAGCACTTCGGTAAAATTCGGAAAGGCGACATTTGCGGCGTGGGACTCCGCAAAAAACTGAGGAATGAGCGGGGGACGAGCGCGAGCCGCCGATTTTCGCAGTTCGTTTTCCAGTGCAGGCATCAGTCCCAGAATCTCCAGTGCCGATGGGCGCAAACTCTCCATCATATCGCGGATATTTTCGATGGCTTGCTTGAGTCTGTCTTCCATATCGGGCAGGTCGGGGGCGTGTTCTTGGTGTTCCGTTTGGAGCGTGTGCAAATCAGTGAGGAGTGAACGCAATTCTGGCAGAGTTTGGTCGTGGAGGTCGGCAGCGAAGAGGCGGCGTTCGCGTTCGACAAGTTCGACAAATCCCGCCGAGCGTTGGTTCATTTCGAGCGTGCGGTTTTGGAGAGTGTCGCGTGTCAGGATCATATTCTGTAGTCCCAGCGCGATCTGAGGGGCGAGGGCAGAAAGCATCTCCAAATCTTCAGGCGAGTAGTCGGTTCCGGCAACCTTCGCTCCAAGCAACATAACGGCGGCGACTCCCTCCTCACGTATCGGCATAATCAGGCGAATATCTGCCTCTGTTAATAATTGTCTCGCATTGAATGACAGCGCGTTCTGAAAGGCAATCACGTCATCGGCTTCGTTCTGGTTCGGCGGATAGGCGACAGGCAGGGTTCCATCTAAGAGCGATTCGTCTGCCAGTTTCGCCGACGTACTGACATTGTGCGCCGCCAAAACCGCGATTTCGTCTTTGTCGCGCATCACGAGCAGGGCAGATTTGGGATGCAAAGCTGCGACGATTCCCTGCAGCGCATTCTGCCCTATATCGGTGAGGCTTGTCGGGCGAATGAGTTGACGAGTCATTCGGTTCAGCACGCGCTGTGCATCGTAAACCTCCCGAAAATAAGTGCGATCCAGCCAGTTGAGCAGCGGAGTGCGAACCGCCAGCAATGTGCCTGAGAGGACGGTTAGTAGAATACTGCTCACAATACTCAAGGAGTTGACATGGCGCGGAACCAAAAATGTCCCGCCGTAACCCATCTTTTCCCATTCGAACCCATTGCCGAGAAAAAACGCCGCAACCATCAACGGCGCGAGAGTCATCAGGGTCAAAGTGGAACGCGCCAGCGAATACTGAACGATCCGTCGCAGTGTGAGCCGAATATCGAAAAGGGCGTAATGTTCAAAGGCATAGAGCGAAATCACCGGGACAGCATAGGCAACCAACAGCGTGGCGATTCCCAGTGAACGGTTCTGTATCAGGAGATTGAAGCCGGAGAGCAAGAGATAGAAACCACCCGCAAGCACAATCCAAAACGACGCCAACGCCTGTTGATCTCGCCGTTCTCGAATAGGGCGATTGAGCAGGACAACGGCGACGATATGGGCAACAGAAATTAGAGGCGCAGAGTAAAGCAATAGCAAATGATGCCCTGTTGCGGGCAAACGCAGGACTGGCAGAAATAGGGGGGACGCGGGAGCATAACGCGAGGCGACGAAAACAGTCAACGCCTGAGCGAGAATGAAACCCAACGCCGCCAAGAATAAGCCCAAAGAGCGCATCGGCGAGAATGGACTGTCCCTGCGCTGGATCAACTGCCGTGCATAGACCAAAGGCGACGCGCCCAACGCCAATGCCCAGACCAGTTCCGGGATATGGAATGCCGAGCCATCTATTGGCATATCCCGCACCAGAGCCAACGGAAATGTGTGCAATCCTGTAAGGCTGTCGCGAGCCAATACCGCCAACGCCATGAGATAGACGGACAGGACGCACGCGGCGAACGAATCGGCGCGGGACACCAGAAGTCCCCACGCCATGATCGCCATCACACCCGCCGGAATCAGTGTGATGAGTTCGGCGACTCCTTGAAACCCGCTGCTCAACCCATCCCATAACATCAGCAAAAGCAGGAGCAGACAGATCGCAAACGGGAGATAGGGGTGTCCTTGATTGAGGCGGCTTTCCGGTGTCATAGGCGTTATGGCGAGGGGTTTGGACGGTTGAGATCGTTTCTCAGCGAGCGCAGGATCAATCCGCTCCAGAGTTTGGGATAAAAGAATGTAGACTTCTGCGGCATTTTGTCGCCCGCCGATGCCACATCGCGCACCTCATTGACGGCAGGATTTTGCAGCAGACACGCGATTTGACAGTCTCCGTTTTGAACTTTCTGTACTGCCTCGTTTTCGTCTCGCGTATAGGCAACACTGGGCGTATGCGCCAAATCCGTCCACGAGATTCCAAGCGAACGATCCAGCACCAGCATCTGCAAAATGCTCACATCCAGACGCTTCCACGCCTCGCAATGTCCTTCCGAAACTGTATTCATTAGAGCAATATCGCGCAGGATAAGTTTATATGCCTTGTCCTTGAGCAGAAGGGCAAACCGAGTCTGTGCGGCAACTTTCTCCTTGATCCATGTTCGGGCGTCCTGAATTGTCGCCACTTCGAGGGTGAAATAGCGTTCCAGTTGGAGCGGCAAGTCTTCCAGTCGCGCCGCCGAAAGGTTTTTGATCAGACGATGGGTCGGCAGAACAACCAAGCCGGGGTCTTCGAATGCCGACAAGCCGATGAGCAGATAATCGGACGGCTGCGGCGTTTCGGACGCGGGCTGTTCGTTCTTGTAGTTCAAAGCGGTTTCGTAGCGATGATGTCCATCGGCGATCCAAACGCGGCGCAAGCCAAAAAACTCTTCGATGTCGGACAGCAGACACGGGTCGGTATGGCGATAAATGAGATGCTGTTCGGCGTCGGGAGCGGTATTAGTCGCAAAAGTCGCTTTGAGAAACGGTTCGGTGTTGGCGCGTGCGGCGTCGAGGCTTTTGGCAATGGTCAGCGTCGGGTCGGCGTAAAGTCCGTAGATCGGTTCGGGGTTGGCATGGGTCGCCCGCATTAAATGCAGTCTGTCTGCTTTGGCTTTGGGGTGCGTCTCTTCATGGGGCAAAACGATGCCGTTCTCATACGGTTCGAGTTTGAGGGCGACAAAGAGAGTCCGGCGTTCGACGATTTTCTCTGGAACAAGCGGATGCTCGAACTGCTGAATGTATTCGTAGAATGCAGGAGTCTCGTCCTGAATCATGCTGCCCTCGGCAAGCCAATTCTGCAAGAATCCTGCGGCGCGAGTATAACGATCCGTGGTGTCGTCGTCTGCCGGTTCCTCTTTGTTCAGCATAATACGAACAAAATTGAGCGGATGTTTGGCATACAGGGCGTTCTGTTGTTCCGGCGACAGCACATCATAGGGCGGCGCAATGACCTCGGAGAGCGGGACAGTATTGGGGTTATAGGCGATGCCGCGAAACGGCGCAATTTGAGCCATAAGGCAGGAAATAGTCCTTTTGGTGATTCATGAATGAGGCTTCGAGTATACCCTGTGTCACATTCGGGAACAATCACTATGGCTTATCCGTCCTGACCTGTGCTTGTTCGCTCGCCTCAATGTTAAGGGCGAGAAATCCATTTCCCAGAGGAGATAACTGAAATGTTGAAACAATTGGTACTTGCTGGAATTTTGGGCTTGTCCATGACCGCCTTGGTGAACGCCCCCCTTTATGCTCAAGATATGATGGATAATCCGTTGGAAGACCTCTCCGATGAAGAGATCATGCTTCCTGCCCGTCCGCTTTCCTATCCAATGGCGTCGCCGGGTTCGCTCCATTTGTCCCACTGGTCAGACTTTACCCGTTACGAAATGCGTCAGGGTTCGGTCAACGATATTCGCTTCGAGCGCGAACGTCGCCAAGACAAGATGTACAGAGATGTACGAATGACGTATTGGGACAAGATGACGCCTGAGCAGAAAATGCAGGAAGATGAAATGATGGCGGAACCCACTCTCTTCAACTACAATATGGGATCACCGGGCAGTCTGCATCTCTCTCATTGGCACGGCATCAGCAAGAAAAAGTGGATGGCGGGTTCCATCAACGATATGCGGGTGATGCAGCAAAAAGAGATGGATATGATGTGGTACAACGAGATGAAATCGATCACATGGACGGAAGAGGATATGATGCGGATGCGCGAACCGTTGATGATGACCTATCCGATGGCGTCGCCGGGCAGTCTGCACTTGTCACATTGGACGGATTACACTCGTTGGGAGACCATGGCGGGTTCGGTAAGCGATCATCGTATGGATCGCGACATGATGGAGCGCAAGAAGTATATGATGGACAAAAAGATGATGGACAAAAAATAGTCTGTTTTCTTTATGATGCCGAGGTAGCACCGCATTCAACGGTGAAATCTTCCTATTAGACCTCTTGCAAGAGTCGGGTACAAGAACGTACCCGACTCAAAAACAG
>CAZPZP010000286.1:0-5663 GCA_964591025.1 uncultured Chthonomonadaceae bacterium | reverse complement strand
GAGGCTTGAGAGCCGTTTTCAACCACGAAATGAACCTATCTAAACGAGACGTTGACGGAGTACTACGCTTTGCTTCTATATCTATTCTGGTGTACGACTACTCTCCTGCGGGGGAGGTCGGTATATCTGTTCAACGGAACGGACAATACGTCTGCAACGGTCGGGGAGACTGGGAGGACATCAGGCATTTTTTGCAGGAAGCAAGGCGGAATGCAGTGCGTCGTGAATAGTCGCGAAGCCGTCAATCTTGGGTAGGCGGCTTGAGTTGTGCTTCGAGATGACTGATTTGTTGAAGCCCTCTCGTGCCGCCCCCCGCAGAGGTATAATATACAAATGCCAGCAGTACAATGTACGACGACGTATGAGATGAGCAAAGAACCAAATTATGACAATTACACTTGAACCCCAAACCTATCAGGTCTTTCAAGCTCGCGTCGATTCCGGCAGATATGCCTCCATTCAAGAGGCGATTGAAGCAGGGGCGCGTCTACTCCAAGAACAAGAGGCTCAGGAACAAGCCGAACTCGAATCACTGCGCCGGCTGCTTGAGGTCGGCGCACAAGAGTTATCACGCGGCGAATCGATCACTTATCGCTCCGGCAAGGAGATGGCAGAGCAGGTCAAAGCGGCAGGAAAGCTGCGACTGCAAGGCAGCAAAACTCCGTGAAAGAGATTGTTGTCTCTCGTTCCGCACAAGCCGACATCGACGAAATTTGGGTGTATCATGGTATGCAGAGTATTGCCGTCGCAGACAAAGTCATTGATGACATCGGCAATAAATTTGATATACTGGCGGAATTTCCCACTATCGGGCGTGTTCGTCCTGAATTCCAAAGCGATTGCCGCAGTCTGCCTGTCGGCAATTATGTTCTTTACTATTGCGTCCAACCGGAGACAGTCGAGATTATCAGAGTGGTTCATTCTTCGCGCCGCCTGACCACGCTTTCGGCAATTCCCGCCGAGGCTGCTGAATAATGCAGATCAAGAGTCTTTCGCTGGCAGCAGGGCAGAACGCAGTGCGTCATGAATGCTTGCTACGCCGACAATCGCCAAGCCGTCAATTTTGGGCAGACGCCCTGAATTGTGCTTCGAGATAACCGCCTTGTTGAAGCCCTGTCGTGCCGCTTCCCGCAGACGTTTCTCAATTTGTGAGACAGCGCGAATCTCTCCCGCAAGCCCAACTTCTCCAATCAAAATGGTGAATGGCTCAACGGGTTGTTCGCGGAAATTGGAGGCGACTGCCAGCGCAGTGGCGAGGTCGGCGGCGGGTTCGATGACTTTGATGCCGCCCGCCACATTGACAAAAACATCCTGCTCGGCGATTTTCAGTCCGGCGCGTTTCTCCAAAACCGCGAGAATCATACTGACGCGGTTGTGATCCATTCCTGTTACGGTGCGGCGCGGACTGGCGAGATTGGAACGCGACACCAACGCCTGAACCTCCACCAGCAACGCCCGCGACCCTTCCAAAGACGACGCCACCGCAGACCCGTTGCCGCTTGCATCCCGCTCGGCAAGCAAAACGGCAGACGGGTTATCTACACCCACAAGCCCATTCTCGTGCATCTCGAAAATGCCCAGTTCATCTGTCGAACCGAAGCGATTTTTGACCGCCCGCAGCAGACGGTACGCATGATGCCTGTCGCCCTCGAAACTCAGAACGGTGTCTACGATATGCTCCAAAACGCGAGGTCCGGCGATACTTCCCTCTTTGGTGACATGACCAATCAGAACAATCGGCACGCCCGAACCTTTGGCAAACCGTGCCAAATGCGCCGCGCAGGTTCGCACTTGAGTGACACTGCCCGCCGCACTCTCCAAAGACGAGTCGGACATGGTTTGAATGCTGTCAATGATAGCAAGAGACGGGCGCAGTGCTTCGAGATGGTGCAGAATAATGCCGATCTCGGTTTCGACGCCGATCAGAAAATTCGGAGACTCGGCGGAAAGGCGTCCACTGCGGAGTTTGATCTGCTGTGCGCTTTCTTCACCGGAGATATAGAGAACGCTTTTATCGGGATTCTGTGCGGCAATCAATGCGGCAGATTGGGTGAGCAGGGTAGATTTGCCAATGCCGGGATCGCCGCCCACAAGAATCAAGCCGCCCGGCACGATTCCGCCTCCCAAGACGCGATCAAATTCGCCGATGCCGCTCGACAGCCGCTTGAGGGCAATCGTCTCGACCTGCGTTATCGGAATTGGCGCACCGCTTCCTGTCGGCACGATTCCGCGTGACAGCGTTTGCGAACCGCCCGGCTTTTTGGCACTCCCCGCCGTCTCCTTGACTGTTACCTCTTCGACGAAGGTATCCCAAGCCTCACACTCAGGACACCGTCCCATCCATCTTGCCGTTTCGTGTCCGCATTCCTGACAGATATATTTCGTTTGCAGTCGCGCCATAGGTTGCTACTCTTTTCGCTCCGAATAAACCGGAAAAATAAAATCCCCCTTCTCGCAAGGAAAAGGGGGCGAATCAAATTGAGGGGAGCCGGGTACAGAACGTACCCGGAACCCCACAGTGCAAGCGTCTTGACCTCACCCCCAACCTCTCTCCTGCGAGGAGAGGGGAGTCAATACACGGAATTGTGCGTGTGTAGGGGCGATGGCTTACCTCGCCCTTGATGATGGCTTACCTCGCCCTTGATTTTGCTTGATGGGTGTTCAAAACACCCGGAACAACGACACTTGCCCTCAATTTGATTCGCACTCATAGGAAAAAGGGGGACGAGAACGATACCTCTATTGTACGCAAATATTGCACTCAAAATTTGGAGAGGCGCGAGCATCAAGGACGTTATGCCACGCGGTACTTTGCGATCATCTCCTCGTCGAGTTCGATGCCCAAACCGGGAGCATCGGGAACAGTCAGCCAGCCATCACGCGCACGCAGCGGTTCGCGCAGCAGTCCCGTTCCATTCAAGCCGGTTGCGAGAGGCGAATCTTCCACCGTATACTCGACCATCCAGCCATTGGGAAGAGACGCCGCCCAATGCAGACTCGCCGCCAAAAGCACGCCTGTGCTGTAGGCATGAGGCACGCAGGGCAGGTTGCGCTGATGCGCCATGTGCGCGATACGGCGGGACTCGGTCAGTCCTCCGGCACGGCTGACATCCACCTGCACCACGTCAATATGCCCCCGATCCATGAGATCGGCGAACTCCCAACAGGTCGCCGACTCCTCGCCCGCCGCAATGCGCGTTTCTACGGCGTCTGCAAGGCGGGCATAACCGATCAAATCGTCCGGGGGCAGCGGCTCTTCAATCCACGTCAGTTGAAACTCTTCCAGTCGGCGAATACGGGCTTGAGCGGTGGCGGCATCCCAGCACAAACCCACATCTATCATCAGAGAAGCCTCGTCGCCGACAGCCTGACGCACCGCCCCGACAAGGGCAAAGTCCTGCGCCTCGCTCTGCCCAATTCCTCCCCACCCGAACTTGAAATGCGTGAACCCGGCGTCCCGCAGAAACGCGGCGCGTGCGGCGGCTTCATCGGGCGTAAAGGGCATCAGGTCACTGGAATAGGCGGGCATCCGTCGGTGATACGCGCCGCCCAATAATTGGCAGACGGGCATTCCGGTTATCTTGCCAAGCAAGTCCCAGAGAGCAATATCCGCCCCACTGATGGCATGAATCGCCGCGCCACGTCTGCCATAGTACAGGGTTCCGCGATACATTTTCTCCCAGAGCCGCTCGATGTCACGCGGGTCTTCGCCGATCAGCAGTTGACTCAAACCACAGGCGAGCGTATGCGAATACGGCGCATCGAAAATGGCTTTGACAACGTGCGGGGAAGAGTCCACTTCGCCGATACCCGTCAGCCCTGCGTCGGTTTTTATCTTGACGAGCAGAGCGTCCTGCGTGCCGTTGCATTCTGCCGCGATAGTCGGCAGACGCAGATGGATTGCCTCCACCTCCGTAATTTTCACCCTCTATGCCTCCGTACTTTCACGCTGCACATACAGGTCAACGGGGTCGCTCGTATTCCAAACGGGCATTCCTTCGGGAACGGTGTATTCAAATTGCTCATCATCGCTCGGATAAGGGTTAGTTTTGCGCTCATACAGGGCGTATTGGTACATCAAGCAGCGTTTTTCCAATACCTCACGCGGGAACCAATGATACTGATCGTTCCAATGCGCCGCCCGATTATCGAAGTAGATCACGCGCCGCAGGGTATTGCTCCGGTTGACGGTGCTGCCGTGCAGGACTTTGACATGGTGCAGCAGAACATCGCTCGGTTCCATTTCTGCCGGCACGGCTCCCGGCAAGGCAAAATCTTCCCGCCCGCGTACAACCCACTCTTTCGCCTTCTCGTTCTCCCAAAGATGACTGCCGGGAACCACCCAAACGCAGGAGTTTTCCACCGTAGAGTGATCGGGATAGATGTCGATATTGAAGACGCGCTCGCTCCCGCTGATAGAGTGATCGTCTCGATGCCAAGGAACCGAGGAGCCGTGTCCCGGCAATTTGAAGACCAACGCCTCCCAGAGCGGCACGAAGTCCTGTCCGACCATACGTGTCAGCAGGTCGCCGACAAAGGGATGCGCCAGCAAACGGAGCGAAAAGGTATTGGGGTTAGAATGGAGATAATTGAGATAAAAGGGAATTCCTTCCGGTCCGCGTGTACATTTCTTGTCCGCCGCACCGCCCGCCAGTATCTCATCAATCAGTCGTGCTGTTTCAGCCTGAATATGACCCAATTCGTCAGGGTGCAGGACGTTTTTGCAGATGACATAGCCGTTCGCGTCGAAAAACGCAATCTCTTCGTCGGTGATCTTACGCATTGCTTCTCCTCGCTGTCTGTGATGTCCTCTATTTTACTCGATTCCGGGCGAATCTCTTCCAAGCGCAAAGTTTCAACGGGCTAAACCGTACAGGTGCAGCCACAGGCAAACGTCAGCGTAACGGGCGAGGCGTGGTGCGTTTCGCCCGCCGCGTTGATGTGCAGTACATCGTTGGTCAGCGGGTCGAAGATGACAATGTCCGCGATGCTCCAACGCTGATAAAATGCCGCGCCGACTGCATAGTCTTTGGCTTCATAATCGGGGCTGACAATCTCGATAACCGCTTGGGGCAGTGTTGGCGTAGACTGCGCCGGGTTTTGCGGTTCCTCACACCAAATGGCGATGTCAGGACGTTTGATGGATTTGTCAGGAAATTGGATTGACACGTCCGACCCATGAACACAGCCGCAATCCCGCTCGTCCGCGCCTTTGCTTTTGGCAATGGACGATTGAATGCGATAGGAGTGTTTCTGGTGGAGGAACGACGGCATCAACTCCCAAATGCCGCCGATCCCACTAACATATTCAAGGCGATACCCTGCGTCCGCTGCCTGCTCCATCATTGCCATAGTAAGCGGACAGTCGGGCGCGGAAAGTGGCAGGGGTTCAATGGGTTTGTCGAGGGTTTGCGCGGGCATAGGTTTCTCCTTGATAATTGAGATTATACCTCACTTTATCCCTCCCTTCTTGTCAAGCAAAAACGCCGCCCCGAACGTGGAGCGGCGTTAAACAGTCAATCCGATTTGTCGGTGTTCTACTAGACCTCTTGCGTAAGTCGGGTACAAGAACGTACCCGACTCAAAAACAGCCGTCCTACGGACGAAATTCTCTTGCCTTGAGAGTGCGAAGCACGGCACGGCGGAACGCCCCCAGCAGCATA
>CAZPZP010000285.1:0-5678 GCA_964591025.1 uncultured Chthonomonadaceae bacterium | reverse complement strand
CCGCCGGGACGATCACTGCCGATAAGTTTGCCGCCAACATTTTCAATCCGCTGGCATGGCTGATTGGCGGTAACTCCGGCACGAATCCGGCAAGCCAGTTCCTCGGAACCACTGATGCTCAACCGTTAGTTTTCCGCACCGACAATACCGAAAAGATGCGTCTGCTCGCCAACGGCAATGTCGGCATCGGCACGCTCACTCCTGCCGCAAAACTCCACGTCAGCGGCGGCAGTCTCCAACTCGACGGCGGTCAGGAGTTGTTCTTCGGCGACGATGGACAAATTCGCAGTCTGGACAACAATCACCGGATTCTGTTCCGACGGGCTGACAACAAGCTTGAGCTGCGGGAGTTCGGAGATATTATCTTCTCTCCCGGCTCCACAGGAACAGAGACAGCGAAGGTAGTGATGCTGGGCAATGGCAATGTCGGTATCGGAACCGCCGCGCCCGGCACTTTGCTGGACGTAGCCGGAACCGCACAGATGACCGGCTTTATGCTTCCCACGGGAGCGGGCGCAAACAGGGTGCTGACTTCCGATGCGGCGGGCTTGGGAACATGGAATGCCCTCACCTCGCTGCTGGGGAACAACTCCGTCACCAACGCCATGATCCAGAGCGTGGACTACAGCAAGATCACCAACGCGCCGGTAGTCAACGGATGGAACCTGACAGGCAACGCGGGGACTCTCCCTGCCACCAACTTCCTCGGCACGACTGACGCGCAGCCCTTGGTACTCAAGGCAAACAACCATCGCGCTCTGCAATTACAATACGCCACCATCGTCATAAATGGAAACACCTTGACGGGTGTCAATGTGCTGGGCGGGTACGAACTCAACAGCATCAGTGCCAGCGCAACAGGGGCAACCATCGCCGGAGGAGGAGGAATGTATTTCGGTCAGAACTCCCCTAACATCGTCAATGCCGAGTACGGCACAATAGGAGGCGGTCTCAGAAACACTGCTGGTAACAACGGTTCTACGGTGGGCGGAGGGATCGGCAACCTCGCCAACGGTGTCTATTCCATGGTCGGAGGGGGTGGTCAGAACACTGCCTCCGCAAACTTCGCTACGGTTGGCGGCGGCAGCTCCAATACAGCAGGCGGCAATACTGCCACGGTGGGGGGTGGTCTCCGAAATAATGCCAGCAACATCGCTAATACGGTCGGGGGCGGCGCAGACAACACCGCCAGTGGCAACTATGCCACGATAGGCGGAGGACAAGTCAACCGCGCCACCGGCATTCAGAGTACCGTGCCGGGTGGTCAATTCAACACTGCTGCGGGCTTTGGCAGTTTTGCTGCCGGACTGCGTGCCAAAGCCAACCATGACGGCGCGTTCGTTTGGGCGGACAGCGTTTCCGTTGACTTTGCCTCCACCGCTGCCAACGAGTTCAATGTTCGCGCTTCGGGTGGCACACGCATCTTCTCCAACGCGACGGCAACCACGGGCGTACTGCTTGCGGCAGGGAACGGTTCGTGGAGTTCCGCCTCCGACAGAAACCTCAAATCCAACTTTCGGACGGTGGATACCCTCAGCATTCTGGAGAAACTCCTCGCCATGCCCCTCACCACTTGGAACTACAAAGCCAACACCGACATTCGGCATATCGGCGTCATGGCGCAGGACTTCTTTGCCGCCTTCGGTGGTTTGGGACTCGATGACAAACATATCGACACGGTGGATGCCGATGGCGTCGCGCTTGCCGCCATTCAAGGGCTGAACCGCAAACTTGAAGTCAGCAATACCGAATTGAAGAAAGAGAACAGCGAACTGAAGGCGCGTCTGGAAGCCCTCGAACTCGCCGTTGCGCGGCTGACCGTCCAGCCCAAGTGATTCGCGTCACTGCATCTCTGGTTGTTTGTGAAAGGAAAATCTCACCATGCGACGCCGCCGTTCTTTATAGAGAAATCGTTTAAACTCCGTACATTCGCCAGCGCGGGGGTTTTAAACCCCCGTCTGAAATGGCGTGCCGCCAAGCGTCCTCCGGACGCGCAATGTACGAGATTTATCTGATTTGTCTATAAGGAACGGCGGAGCCGCAGAGATCGACGATTTCGTCGGCACTTCGTCGGTGACCTACTCCAATACCCAGCGCGGCTATGCGGGAACGGGTAACATCAACACCACTCCGCAGTTTGTCAACGCCGCGAGTGGAAATTATCGTCTGCAATCCACTTCACCTTGCATCAACACAGGCAGTGCCGCCGCACCGAGTTTGCCCGCCACCGACCTCGATGGATTGCCGCGCATTCTGGGCAGTGCGCCGGACATGGGAGCATACGAGTTGTGGACTGTTGCCAGCGGCTCGTGGTTTGTGGACACAGCACAGGGCAATGACGCAACGGGCAATGGCTCTCCGACTGCCCCCTACAAGTCAGTCGCCAAAGCCTATACCATTTCCAGCAACGGACACAAACTGTACATCAAGGCGGGCAATTATGGAACGGACAAACTCCCCGCTCTGCCGCGTATGACAAAGGCACTGCGGCTGTTCAACTGGGGCAACACCGGACTGGCACGCATCGGAAAGCCCTGAAACGTGGAGATATAAGAACACTCCCCGATGAGAGTCAATCGCCTCTTGGATCGGGGAGTGTTCTTTTCGTTCTTTTTTCTACGCAGTCAGCAGGGTTTCGAGGCGATCCACATACTCGGCAAGCAGCGCGAATGCCGCATCAACAGGTTCCGGCTGAGTGAGGTCAACGCCCGCATTTTTGAGGGCATCATGCTTCAGTGAAGAACCGGAACAAGAGCATATTCCAGCAAAATTTGCTCCTTGCTTTTGCCTTCCCATTCCGCTTCAATCGCATTCAATGACCTTCCCGATGCTCTCAGTCTATCGATGATCGCAACGATTTGTCGGTTTTGCTCAAGCTCTTCGCGTGTTATTCCCGCATCGATCCACTCTTGATCGATGATGTCCATTGCCATCTGATAAATGGGGTCGTATTCTTCGTCTTTGCGTTCATAATGCATCGGTTTTCCTCGCTTTCGCCAACAGGAACCAACCTGCTTTCTTCATTGATTGAGTAAACTCTGGTTCAGTAATTGTTCTGCCTCAGACGGATACAATTCCATATATTTGTAGTCGCCAGCGAACTTGCGGAAGCCCAGTACTTCGTAGAACGCTTCTGTACCACGCCGAGGTTTCACGCGGACTTTTCCCCTCGCTCCCAAGAAGTGGCTTTCAACGACCAAACGCGCAATCAGAACACGTCCCACTCCACGATATTGCCGCTGACTGCTTTGTGTTCGATTGAAGGGAGCCGTTTCCAAGAGACTTTTTTCCAGCAATCCGCCGAATTGCAAGACCTTGCCCAAGCGTGTTATGCCTTGTATTCGCGTGTCATTTTCTGCGGTACAGACGAGTTTATAAGTCCTTGTGTCTCCTGCATAATTTTGCCAAACAGCAGAAAAAACGGCTTGATTCCAAGTGTCGCTCTGAAGTTCGGAAATATCATCGAGAGCCAGCGGTTCAAAACGTACAGGAACTGTCTGCCCTGTTTGTGCCTCTGTGATGAAATAAGGCAGAGCATTCAGGTCAGAAACCAGTATGTCTGCGAGTTCCACGATTTCTCCTCGTAAGTGTTGTGTTGGAATTATCACATAGGCGCAGGCATTCCGGCAACCATGAGAAATCTCTCGCTTTTAAGGGAGGCGAGAGATTTCTCATCAGTCATAATGAATTACGCAGTCAGCAGGGTTTCGAGGCGATCCACATACTCGGCAAGCAGCGCGAATGCCGCATCAACAGGTTCCGGCTGAGTGAGGTCAACGCCCGCATTTTTGAGCGCGTCGAGCGGATATTGCGAACTCCCCGCACGTAAGAAGTCGAGATACTTCTCTTGGGCGTTTTCGTCGCCGCGCAAAACTCCGTTTGCCAGCGCGTTGGCGGCGGAAATGCCCGTCGCATATTGGAACACATAGAAATTCGAGTAGAGATGTGTTGGGAACTGCGCCCAAGTGATGCCGATTCTGTCCTTGTCGAGTTCCACTTTGCCGCCGTAGCCCTCCGCGAACAGTTCGGTCATCAAGTCCATCAGGCTTTGGTCAGTCAATGCCTCGCCGCGTTCCACCCGCTCGTGCATCTCCAATTCGAACCGCGCCAACGTCGGCATGACAAAGAAATAGCGGTGATAGTTCGCCATCGCCTCTTCTAACAGGGCGATCTGGAAGTTCGCATCGGGGTTGGTTTCCAGCAGATAATTCCGCACCAACGCCTGATCGAAGTTCGACGCGACTTCGGCGACAAAGATCGAATAGTCGGAATAGGTCAGCGGTTGGGTCTGCCACGCATAATAGGAATGGAGTGAATGCCCCAACTCATGCGCGAGAGTACTCATGCTGTACACATCGTCGTTGTAGTTCATCAAGATATAGGGAAAGGTTCCCGCCGCGCCGCTGGAAAACGCGCCCATGCGTTTGTTCTTGTTCGGGTAAATGTCCACCCAACGCTGTTCGCGCACTCCCTTCCGCATGATGGCGACATACTCCTCGCCGAGCGGCTTCATGCCCTCTTCGATCCAATCCACCGCCTGATCGAATGAGACAACCGGGCTTGCTTTGGACAGCGGAGCCTTGCAGTCATAAACATGGAGCGTATCATAACCCAAGACGCGGCGGCGCAAATCCCAATACTTGTGCCACGTCGGGAGATTCTTCTTGAACGTCGCAATGAGGTTATGGAAAACATCGGTGGGAATGAAATTGGCTCCGAGTGCCGCCTCGATTGCCGAATTGTAGTTGCGGGCGCGTGCCATGAACACATTTTGCTGAACGCCCGACGCGAGCGTATTGCTGATGCAGTTTTTGACCGCCAGAAACGCATCGCCGTAGTTCTCGAAGGCGGTTCGGCGCACTTCGCGATCCGGGTGAATGAGCAGAGCATTGATCGTGCCTTGCGTGATCTCGTGCGTCGTTCCATCGGAACCGACTGCCGGCTTGAACACAAGGTCGGCGTCTGCCAGCGCACTGTGAGCATTGTTGGAAGTCCCGAACGGTTCCTGCACCGTACCGAGTAACTCCTCGACTTCGGCGGAGCGGACGTGCGGCTTGCGCTTTTCTAATTGGTCGAAATACTGTCCGAAATGGGACAGGCGCGGGTCGGATTGTTGAAATTGTGTCAGGGTTTCCTTCGACAGCGCGAGCAACTCCGGCTCGGCGAAGGCGAATGTTCCCATGATACGGGCATAGAGTCCGCGCACTCGTGCCTCGCGTCCTGCCGCTTCGGAGTCGGCGGTATCCACTTCGGAAAACAGCCCCGCGTAAACGTAGAGTTTCCAAAGCGTGTTGACGACGCTTTCGGAATAGGCGAACCATTCAGCGAGTGCGTTTGCCGAATCGCCGAGTTTGCCTCCATAGCGGCTGACTTCTTCGAGTCGCTTCTCTGTCTCTTGAAAGGTCGTCTCCCATACCGCGTGGGTCGGGTAGATGCTGGTGGCGTCCCAAGTGTGTTCGATAGGAACCTCGGAGCGCGTCAATACGGGGTTTGCCATGGCGTGTGTTTTCTCCTTGTGATCATTTGATAGCGGTCTGCCTCGTGAAGACAGACGCATTCTTTGTCGTTGAGTATACACAAAAAAAGAAGGAGATGCCGAAAAATTCGGCATCTCCTTCTTTTTTACTGACTCACCTCTCGCAGCGGGTACTGAAAGTACCCGGAACCCCAAAGTACAA
>CAZPZP010000284.1:0-5694 GCA_964591025.1 uncultured Chthonomonadaceae bacterium | reverse complement strand
AATCTATATATGCTGGTCGCAGTGCCGCAGCCTCTAAGTCAATTCTATACAGAACTTGATTGTAGTTGTAGCGCGGCGTCTTTTCGGGGTTGCCGGAAAAATCGCTTGTGTAAGTTCCTTCGAAATGGATCGTCTGTCCGCCGTCGCGATCCAGAAACGAATGGTGGCAGGGGTTATAGAATGTTTGGCGGTCGTGCGTTACGATTTTTACTGCCTTGAGAAACGGACCTGTGGGGTGCGCGGACTCGGCGTACCAGACCTCGCCAAGAGGAGACGATTTGCCTCCAATCTGACCCGCGATCAGTATCCACCTCTTGCGAAACGGGTTCCACCGCACTGATCCGCGATGAAGCACTACTTGATCGGCGGGAGCGGCGGCATTCGTCGGGCAGAACCGGGCATCTTTGGGTTTGAGTTTGCCTGCCTCTATCCATTCATGTTCAGTCTGAGAGTCTACAGGCGGCAGCTCCTTCTGCCATCGCCACGCAGGTTTCCCGTCCGAACCAAACTGCGGCTCAGAAAGTTTCCCGGCTTGGGACGCCTTCGCGCACGTAAACGCCTCGTATCGCGTCGGATCGAGGACATCTTTGAGGGTCGCCGGTACACGGACGTTTGGATTCGGGCTGCCGAAGAAGAGCCACTTTCTACCGCCCTCCTCATAAACAAGAGGATGCCCGCTTGGTCGCCGCCACGTTTCGCTTAACGGGAGTTGCTTGGCGGACTCGAAGATCGCCGCATCGTCCTTGAACACGGCGATTCCCTGCTCATACTCCTCCGCCAAGCCCTTCCGACGCGAGTAATGACCGCCGAGTTTCTCTACACCTTTCTCGTCCGGGACAGTAAATATCGACTCCACCCAAATCACTCCTTGCGGGCGTTCGGGCAGAGGCATCATGGCGCGTGTGAATCCCTCTGTGTTGACAAAGTATTTATAGGGAATGCCACCCGCCAGATCGAATTTTGTGTCTTTGGGGTTGAAGACAGGAGTTGTCGCGCCCGCCATGCGAAAAAGTCCCAGCGGATAATCCATCTTCAGCGTGTCCCCCCAAAACCAATACACCCGATTGCGGTAAATGGTCGCTTGAACGGAATCCTGCCCTGCCACCTGCCCCGAATGAAGCGGATCGGGAAGGGGAATCGGGTAACCAAGCAAGACGCTGTCACGGTATAAACCCTCTCCCGTCAATCGGCACAAACGCTCGGCAATGTTTCGGCGCGTCAATTTGATCTCGGAGACCCTCCCAATACGTGGAGTGACTCGCACACCGGCGAACCCGAACCCGTCCTTTGCCATCTCATACCCATGACTGCGGACAGCGAAAAACAGTTCCCGATTCATCAGTCCCGGTTCATGGAAGGCGACGCGCCCGGCGTTGTCGGTGACCCATTTCAGACCGTTGACCGTCTCCAATTCTGCAAGCGGCACGCCCCGCCCTGAGAGAGAGTCAACGACCCGAATCTCAGCCCAAATGCTGGTAGGGTTTGGCGGCGACTGTGGGTTCTGCGAGATTGCCGACGAAATACTAACAATCGAGGAGAGAGCGATAATCACGATTCCATACTGTATGCAGTCATTGCTTTTCATGACACCCACTCCTCTTGAGGAAACCGCAAACCGCCTATTTTTCCGTCAGATAGGTGGGAAGCAAATCCATTGTGAGGGTATCGGCGGTGCGGGCTTTTGCTATCCCGCAACGACTGGCTGCTTTATTTCTTGAGGGATTGTTTGCTGTTCCAAACGCGGCGAGATATTCCGCAAATCCATCCATTCTATCCATTGCTGGTAGATTTTCGAGTCGGGAGCGACTTCATCCATTCCATCGCCGAGTACATTTCCTTGCTCGAATGCTGTCGGAACCAGCAGATTTCCATTCGGCAGTAATATCGGTATCCAATTTTCAATCACTTTTTTCGCTCCTTTTCAATCACTGTTTCAAGGTAATGAGCAAATGCCTCATCGAACTCGTTCACGACTAAATCTCTACCGCTCCCAAAATAGACCGCGAAACCTTCCGCGAACAATTCTCTTGCCCTCTCATTGGCTCAAGGTTGGCAAAAAAGGGAATAAGTTTGGGGCGTAAGCGCAGGAAGGCAACAATCAATTCTCCCTCTTGATTGTGTTTGAGTAAATCTCCTACTGCGTGACCATACTCATGAAGCAGTGTATTGATACTGCTTGTCCGCCCGGAACCTGCCACCAAAACGCCATTTGTATAGGCTCCCGGAACTTCATCCCAGATGCGTTTCGAGTTCGGCGTGACTGCCGTTCCGCGAAGGTGCTGCAAACTATCCAATTCTGGGACAGGACGGTTAGCAATATGTACCTCAGTCAGACCCGCTTTGACAAGATTTTGGTGAATTTTTGAGGGCAGCTGTGCCATCGCTCTCAGATAGCCTTGAACCAATTCCTTGTCAAAATCCTCTACCTGTAAAATGCCTTCAAATGCTTCCGATAACTCAGGATACATACGTTTCCAATCATCATCAAGAGCAAATTTTGGGCTAGCATTATCTGGTGCAGACATCTCTCTCATCCTGCAAACCGCCTATTTTTCCGTCAGATAGGTGGGAAGCAAATCCATTGTGAGGGTATCGGCGGTTTTCTCCGAAAGCACGACTGCCCGCTCGATGACATTTTCCAGTTCGCGTACATTGCCTGTCCAACGATATGCCGTCAGTTTGGCGAGGGTTTTGGAGTCGATCTGTGTGATATTGCGTCCGTTCTGCTTGCTGAACTTGCTGAGGAAAAACTCAGAGAGGCGCGGAATATCTTCGGAACGCTCCCGAAGCGGCGGCAGGGTGATCGAAATGATATTGAGGCGATAGTACAAATCCTGCCGGAACTTCTCCTCTACAACCGCCTTCTCCAAGTCCTTATTGGTTGCCGCCACAAGGCGCACATCCACTTTGATCGGCTTGCTGCCTCCGATCCGCTCGAATTCCCACTCCTGCAAGACCCGGAGCATTTTGATTTGAGTTTGCGGCGAAATATCCCCGATCTCATCCAAAAACAGCGTGCCTTGATGCGACAACTCGAAGCGTCCGGCGCGTGCCGTCGCTGCTCCCGTGAAGGCATTTTTTTCATGCCCGAACAGTTCGCTTTCGAGCAGCGTATCGGGCAGTGCCGCGCACGACACCGCCACAAACGGCTTATCTTTGCGCGGACTGTTATAATGCAGGGCGCGAGCCACCAACTCCTTGCCCGTCCCGCTTTCACCCCGAATCAGCACCGTCGCCCGGCTCTCTGCCGCACGCTCCACAACACGATAAATTTCCTGCATCTTCTCACTGCCGCCGACCACCGCGTCCATTTTGAGATTGCCGGATGCCGTCTGCGTCATTTTGGGCGCAATCGTCGGGGCGGGCGGGGCGGCATTTTTCTGCTCCATTGCCCGCTTGACGATCCGCCGAATGTCCTCGTTATCGAACGGTTTTTGAAGATAATCATAAGCCCCGCACCGCGTTGCTTCCACGGCAGACTTGATTGTGCCGTATGCCGTGACAATAATTGCCGTGCTGTGCGGATGCAGACTCTTGACTTTTTGGAGAACTTCTACGCCGGTCATATCCGGCATAATCAGGTCGGAAATCAGAATATCGATGGGATTCGTGGCGGCGAGTTCGACGGCTTTCTGCCCGTTTTCGGCAACAAGTACCGTGAACCCCTCTTTGAGAAACAACGCTTCCAATAAGCGGCGGATATTGGGCTGGTCATCGGCAACCAGCATTGTAGGCTGACTCATAACGGCAGTACTTCTCCTTACCCGCTAAAATAACGCGGGATTGGCAGCGCGGCGATTTCGATTGTACGGAATAGTGTGCCGGCGTCCGTGCCGAAAGAAACAGCAAGCCCGCATTCGCCTTAACTCTTATTTTTGGCGAATGCGGACTCGAACAACAGGGGCGGGTACAGCAGAATGGTACTTCGCTGATTATTTAGGCGGTCTCTCTGGGGGCTTTTGTTCCCCTGCCGTGCAAATTACTGACCTCTGCATAGAACGATAATCGGCTGAATTGGGCGTCCGAAGGACGCTTGGCGGAACGCCACTTCAGGCGGAGGTTTTCAACCCTCGACAAGATGATGATCGAGCAATGCCGCGCAAATTAGGGCGTGGAGATCAGAGGGAGTTTTGCGTCTATTGCGGGCATCGAAGTGCGTTCAGACGGTTGGGCGATTCTGACTATCGTGCCGCGCCGCGTCACACCGCGCTTGTCGCCGACAGACCAAGTGCCTTCGGTTTTGCTCAACTTGAGTCCCGATTCCGTGATCTCGACAATTTTTGCGTTTCCCACCGAATCGCCGAGACGCGCAAAACGCCTCTGGTCGGGAATCGCGGCGTTCTGTCTTCCGGGTTCGCGAACCGTCAGTACTGCAAAGCCATCATTGCCAGTGACCACGCCGTCAAGGGCAATCTCCTGTTGAGGAGTGTTGTCCACCATCGGGCGAACAGCCAGTACTGGCGGTCTCGTCACGCCATCGTCGTTGAAGTTTCCCCCCGGAAGGCGTCCGCCGTCCATGATGAAACGTTTATTTCCTATAGTGGGCAACGGCTGGTCATTCACAACTATTGCTTGCTCTGTCGGCGGCGTATACTTCTCGAACGAATTAAAACGTCCCTTGCCACCAACAGGCGGGTATGTGCCATCAGGCTCGGCATCGAGAATAGGAATGAACTGGCGCATCTGCCCCGGCTTCGCAGCGACAATCATCGGGTCGTACGCCGCTGTACTGCCAAAAGTCCCTGTCGTCGCTGCGTCCGATGTTGTCGGAATGGGCTGTGTCGTCGTAATCGCTGGAACCCCGGAGGTATTTGGTGTGGTTTCTGCCGGACGATTGCCACCAAGCAACTGATAGAAGGCGAAGATCAAAACCACCCCGATGCCCGCAAGCAGGGCGATGATTTTGGGCATTTCGTTGGGTCTGGGTTGAGCCATAACTTTTTCTTTCCTCTGCTAATCTTTCACCAAATACGGCGTCACGAACACCAAAACTTCGCGGCGCAGTTGGGTACGGGACGTATTGCGGAAAAATTGCCCGATCAGCGGAATATCGCCCAAAATCGGGACTTTGATCAGCGTCTTGCTGTCTTCTTCCTGTAGCAATCCCCCAATGACGATGGTTTCCCCACTCTTGACGCGCACCGTCGTATTGGCTTCGCGCTGAGTGGTATTGAACAGCCCCGTGCGGGCATCTACTCCGCTCACGGTGCTGTAGATGGGATGAACATGGAGCGTGATTTGATCGCCTTCATTGACACGCGGTCTCATCTGCAAAATGATACCGACCGGGATTTCAACAACGTTGTTGAGAACAATCGCATTGGCTCCGCCGCCGACGTTGCCGGGAATACTCGACACACTGACGCGCCGAGTCTCTCCGACAAAGACGACGCCCGGCTCATTATCGAGTGCTGTGATCGTCGGTTTCGCCATAATTTTCACATCGTCACGCCGCAAAAACGCATTCAGTGCGGCAGAAAACGAGATCGGCAGTCGTCCGAAGGCTCCCAACCCATTGGTGGGACCAATATTGGTCGGGTTCCCTGCCGCTGTTCCGCCTTCGGTGAATGTCGTACTGATGGAAGCCGCTGATCCTTGTCCGCCGTTCGACCAATCGATCCCAAGTGAGGAGGAGGCTTGCGGACTGCTGCTGACAACTTTGACATCGAGAACAACCTGCGGGGTCGGTACATC
>CAZPZP010000283.1:0-5701 GCA_964591025.1 uncultured Chthonomonadaceae bacterium | reverse complement strand
TATTACACGTTCGCCGGAATTGATCCTCGTTCGTGCGCCAATTCTGATGATGGTCGAGGCAAAAAATGAAGATATGAAGAAGGGATATGCACAGTGCATGGCAGAGATGATCGCCGCACAGCGATTCAATGCGATGGAAGGCACGCCCACAGAAAGCATCTACGGCGCAGTGACCACTGGAGAGAAGTGGAAATTTATGAGATTGGAAGAGACAACGGTCAGAGTGGACGTTGTTGACCACTATATTCAAGATATCGAAAAGATCATGGGCATCTTGCTTTATCTTACGATTCAGAGGGAGTAGTTACATACTCCCTCTGAATCGTAAGAGAAGGCATTGTCGGCTAATACTCTTGTCGGGGGTTGAAAACCCCCGCCTGAAATGGCGTTCCGCCAAACGTCCTTCGGACGCAACAATTCCGCAGATTAGCGTTCTGTGCCGAAATCAGTAACTTCTCATGAGAGAAGGTATTGTTCCTAAAACCTAATCCCTATCACCTAAAGCGACATTCCGCCGTCAATGACGAGGTTGGTTCCGGTGATGAAAGTGGCTTCGTCGGAGGCAAGATAGAGTGCCGCCGCCGCAATATCCTCGACGGTTCCCAAGCGTCCGATAGGCTGCCGTACCTCGAACGCTTTTCGCGCCGCAATGGGATCATCGGACGAATTGATCCGGTCTCGCAGAGAGGGAGTCTCTACGGTTGCGGGTGAGAGGCAGTTGACGCGGATGTTTTCGCTCGCATAGTCCAAGGCAACCGCTTTGGTGAGCGCGATCACGCCCCCTTTTGCCGCCGAATAGACCGCCCTGTTTTTGATCCCCATGATTCCGGCGACGGATGCCATGTTGATAATGACGCCCCCGCCGCCTTCGCGCAATAACGGCACGCCGTATTTACAGCCGAGATAAACGCTGGTCAGGGTTGTGCCGATTTGAGCCTCCCACTCCTCTTCGGTGGTGTCCTCGACAGTTCCCTGCGCGACGGTTCCGGCGATATTGCACAAAATATCGAGCCGTTTGAAGGCATCTTTGGCGGCGACGAACATGGCACGAACCGCTTCCGCCTGTGCCAAGTCGGCTTGAACAAAGATGGACGCTCCGCCCGCCGCAATAATCTCCTGCATGGTCTGGGTTCCCGCCACCAAATCTCGGTCAACCACCACAACCTTTGCGCCTTCACGCGCAAACCGCTTCGCGATCTCCTGCCCAATGCCCGCGCCCGCCCCTGTGACGAGTGCGACTTTCCCTGCTAATCTCATGGAATGCTCCTTATGTCAATCGGTGATAATTCTCGTTCATTTTGTCCCAAGCGTCGGAGTAGCGAGCGTGCGCGTGGGCGTTCGGCTGGTAGGTATGGGCGATTGTTGCCGAGGCAAGCGAATGGGACGTACTGCCGAGAACTTCCGACGCCAAAATCGCCGCGCCGCGACTGGTTGCTTCCGCCTCCGACGACATATTGACCGGCAAATCAACTGCATCGGCGATCATCTGCCCCCAAAGCGGAAAATGCGTGAACGCCCCGCCGCTCGCTACGATTGTCTCAGTATTGGGAAAAACAACCCGCAACCGTTTGACGGCTCCCGCAAACTGTAGTGCGACGGACTCCATGGCGGCACGCACAATCTCAATGGAGTCGGTGTCCATCGTCAGCCCAAGAATGGCTCCGCGTGTAGTCGGATTCCAATTCAAGCCTCTCTCTCCCGCCAAAAACGGGAGAAACGTCAATCCGTGCGAGCAGGGCGTCATTGTCTCAAGGCGTGCGAGCAGTTCCTCATGGGGCGGCAATTTCAGGGTATCGGTCAGCCAGTCCATCAGATGCCCGCCGTCGCTGAACGCCGTACCGACGAGCGAGCGATCACGGTCTACGCGATAGTGCCATAAGCCGAAAGGAACCTCAATCTCGCGTTGTCGGGTGACGGCACGGATCGCCCCCGATGTGCCGAGATTGATCGCGAACTTGTCCGGGCTGTTGCAATCGCTGCCGATGTTGCTGCACGCCGCATCTCCTGTCGCCGGAACGAACGGTATATTTTTCAGAATGTCCCAACGACTGGCATAGTCACTCTTCAAGCCGGAAACGGTCTCGTCGAGATTGCAAATCGGCGATAGCGACCCAGCAGTAATGCCGATGTTTTGGAGCAGCTCGGTGTCCCAATCGCCGGTTTGGTGGTGATATAACCCTGTGCCGCTTGCGATGCTGACCGAGGCGCGAATCTCCCCAATGGACAGCCCAAAGAGGTGCATATTGAGGTATTCGGCAGGCGAAATCCAACGCGCCACGCGGTCATAAAAATCGGGCGAGGTCTCACGCATCCAAACGATTTTCGCGGGATAATACGAAGGATGCAGAATACAGCCGGTGCGGGCATGAATGGCGGCAACGTCGAGATTTTGGCGCAGGGCGTTGCAGGTTTCGGCGGCGCGAGTGTCCGACCAATTCAAGATCGGCGTGACAGGAACGCCCTGCGCGTCAATGCCCAAAACACTGTGCAAAAAAGTTGTCACACCGACAGCACGAAGCGGCGCGGCACTGCTCGGAATTTGCAGGATCGCCTTGTCGAAACACGCGGCAACGTGCGAAACGAGGGCGTCTGCGTCCATAAATACGCCGCCGTCGTCAGAGGTTTGCATACTGTAAGGAACTTGTGCAAGGAGTTTTCTGCCGCTTTCGTTCCACAGCATCACGCGGCACGACGATGTTCCCATATCGAGTGTTAAAATGCTCATTTTTTCTATCGTTTTGCATTATTCGGGTACAAGAACGTACCCGCCTGAAGTACAGTCGTCCTACGGACGAAATCCCTCGTTCGAGAAAATCGGTTGTCACATGGGAAGTGTGCGTCCGCAGGACGCCTGCACTTGAGTCGGGTACGTTTCTGTACCCGAAACTCTGCTTTTCTTATCGGTTCAGAATACGTGCCAAAAACTCTTGGGTACGCTCTTGTTTGGGATTGCGGAAGAGTTCGGCGGGCGTTCCCTGTTCGTGAATTTCGCCGCCGTGCAGGAAAACGACGCGGTGAGCAACCTCCTGCGCGAACTGCATCTCATGAGTCGCGATCAGCATGGTGCGCCCCTGCTTCGCCAACTCGCCAATAACTTCCAAGACTTCGCCGACAAGTTCCGGGTCGAGTGCCGACGTAGGTTCGTCGAAAAGCAGAACCGCCGGTTTGAGAGCGAGGGCGCGGGCAATGGCGACTCGCTGTTGCTGTCCGCCCGATAGTTCGCCCGGAAAGTTGTCGGCTTTGGCTTCAAGCCGGACTTGCTCCAATAATTCTCGTGCGTCCCGTTCTGCCTCCTGCTCTGAGAGACCCAAGACTTTGCACGGAGCCAGTGTGATGTTCTGCAACGCCGTCAAGTGCGGAAACAGATGGAATCGCTGAAATACCATGCCGATTTCGCGCCGAATGGTATTCACATTCTCATGGGTGAGAACTTTATCGCGAAAGCGCACCGTGCCGGAAGTCGGGGATTCAAGGCGATTGACGCATCGCAGCAACGTAGACTTGCCGCTTCCCGATGCTCCGATCAGTGCGACGACTTCGCCCTCGTGAATCTGCAAATCAATGTCGCGCAGTACGTTCAGCGACCCAAAACTTTTGTGCAAGCCTTCGACGGCGAGGATGGTTTCCGTCATTTCTTCACCCGATTATCTTGGCTCACAGGCTGCCATTTCGCTTCGAGCCGCCGGACTAAAAATGTCAGCGGAAGCGTCATACACAAATAAAGCGAGGCAACGGTGAGCTAGATCGGTGTCGGTTCGCCGGAGTTTGCTGCGACATCCTTTCCAACACGCATCAGTTCGCTGAGTCCAACCACCGAAACCAGCGATGAGTCTTTCAGCAATGCCACCGCTTCATTCGTCAGGGGCGGCAGGACACGGCGCAATGTCTGCGGCAAAATGACCCAGCGCATCGCACCCACGTAGTTCATTCCGAGCGAACGCGCCGCTTCCATCTGTCCCGCTTCGATGCTCTCAATGCCCGCACGGAAGATTTCGCAAATATAGGCAGCGGCATTCAAACTCAGTGCCAGAATACCCGCGACTATCGGCGAGAAGCTCAGCCCGATACGCGGAAAGACAAAATAGATGATAAAGATTTGGATGAGCAGGGGCGTACCACGCACGATTTCCACATAGGTGGTGGCGAGAAACTTCAGCGGCAGAAGCGGCGAAATCCGCAGTAGAGCAAGGCAAAGCCCCGCAGGAATTCCGAGAGTTAGTGTGATAAACGTCAGAAAGAGAGTCAGCTTTGCCCCGTTGAAAAGCAGTGGCAATGCTCCGCGCCAAAAATTAGACTTGCCCGACCCTGCCGAATCCGCTGTAACTGTCCCCGCGTTACGCACTTTTTCCAGCGTATCGAACATCTCTTTGTAGCGGGCGGCTTTTTCGGGTTCGCTGATCCACTTATCATAAATCTTGGCATATCGCCCGTCCGCGATGATTTTGCCGAGAGCCTCATTGACAGCGTCACGCAGTTCCGGTGCGGTCTTCCATGCGGCAATGCCGAGATTCTCCTCCACAAAAACTCCGCCGACAAGTTCAAGTTCGGGATAGCCCTGATTGAGAATATACTGGAGTGCAGGTTCATCCGCCACCGTCGCATCGGATTTGCCGTTGCGCGTATCGCTCAAGCCATCTTGCAGGAGATCGAATTTGATGATTTTGTCATCAGGCACACCGAGCTTTTGGAGAGCGAACTGTCCTGTCGTCTGCGTCTGCACCGATGCAATTTTCCCTTTGAGATCGTCAATAGATTTAATACTGGTATCACCCTTGCGCCGTGCAATGGTCTGACCGGAAAGGAAATAGGGGCGTGAGAACAGATACCCCTTGCCTTTGCGCTCTTCGGTAATTGTCAAGCCCGACATAATCAGCTCGGCTTTGCCGCTCTCCAATGATCCCAGAACACCCGCCCATTCCAAACTGAGAAAGGTCACTTTGACGCCGAGTTCTTTGCCGATCTCGTTCCCGATTTCAACATCGAAACCTGTCAGGACTCCGTTCTCCATAAACTCGAACGGCGGATACTGCGGATCGGTGGCTATCGTCAGTTCGCCCTTTTGCTTGACCCGCTCCAGTGCGTTCTGAGCAAATGTGATTCCCTGCCCGCAGAAGAGCAAGCACACCAGCCACGCGATAATTCTGCCGTTTCTCTTCAATCGTTGTTCCATAGTGTCAATTCTATCACAATCCAGACTCTGCACCTCTACCCTCACCGAAACATCGCGGAAACTTCACCTAAATTTCTCACCATAGAGAGAAATCACAGAAACAGGACACACATTTGCGTCCGCAGGACGCCCGTCGGAACGACACCGAGGCGGGCATTGAAATATCCGGTAGACAAAGGGAGTAGGGAGTAGGACAATTCCATTCCGGGTATAGGAACGTACCCGGCTGAAAACCACTCCCATTGCTTGAGAGTGATTTGCTCTTGACCGAGTACAAGAACGTACCCGGCTGAAAAACAGACGTCCTACGGACGGAATGCCCGTTTGAGAGGTTATCGCCTTCCCGTAACATAGTTTGCGGGCAGCCCCGTCAGAAACCACCGGAGACTAATACACTGTCAACGTCTCGTTTAGATAGGTTCGTTTTGGGAGTGAAAACGGTTATCAATCCTCGAAATCTATGTAACTCACCTCTCGCAGCGGGGGTTTTAAACCCCCGTCTGGAAAAAACAAGCGTCTTTCAGACGCACC
>CAZPZP010000282.1:0-5751 GCA_964591025.1 uncultured Chthonomonadaceae bacterium | reverse complement strand
ACCTGATTTGAGAACCCTCTACGGCTCGCAGACGACACGAATACCGGCAAACGGAGCATCTGCCAGCCACCAGCGGCTTTTCGGAAATTGTGGGTCGGTCTCCTGCCACTTGGGAGTCCATCGGCGGCGATTTGCGGGCGTGATTTCCGCCGCCGGGTCAAGGAAGGTTCCCCCGCACACCACGGATTTGCCTCCCGTGTCCACAGCCCACTCGCCGGTATTCCCCAGCATATCGTAAAGCCCGAATTTGTTGGGAAGTTTCTTGCCGACGGGATGGGTCGTCTTGTCGCTGTTCTCCTCATACCATGCACTTTTTTCCAACAGTGGCTTGTCGATCTTCCACGCGCCCGCAGCACCGGCGCGGCAAGCCAGTTCCCACTCGGCTTCTGTGGGGAGCCGATATTTCTTTTTGCTCTCCGCCGCCAGCCACCGGCAGAACATCGTCGCGGACGTGAAACTGATATTGATCGCCGGGTAGCCGTCATGCCCCCAGCCCAAATCGGGGAGAATATAACTTTTGCTTGGGCGAGCGACGGCATCTGGCGGAAACTCCGTCTGATCATACGGAGGCGAAGGCTCACCGCTCGCCAAGAACGCATCGTACACTTCCCATGGCGTTTCGGTTTTGGCAAGGAAAAATGGCTTGACCTTTACGGTCTCATTTCCAATTTTCACCGTCCCACCCGCAATCGAAATCATCTCCATTTTCACTGCTGAACCCGGAATGGTCTGCGCGAACGGTTCCGGCTTTTTGCCGGACGCGGCGGGCGTCTGCGCCGCCGAGGGCATCACCGAGTGGACAAGCAAACCTCCCATTGTCAGCACGACTGCTTTCGCTATAACACTCCGCCCATTCCAACTTTGATTGTCCCTTGCGGGAATGCTGCTCTTTTTGAGCATACTCTTTCTCTCCTCAAAAGCCGCGCCATAGAGAAGCGACTGACCCACTTTATTCACCTACCTTGTTCGGTGGAATAAATTCCCCGCTCAAGAATACACAATGTCCCTCTTCAGGGACAACCTCCATTTGTGAGATTGTCCGCGAAGGCGGACTTTGCGCTTTCTGAAGCGGGGAATTTATTCCACCGCAGGAGTTGCGTAACATCACGGATAGAGAATGTCACAACGACAGAGACGCCCGTCGCGGCGTGACGATCAGTACTCGCGCTTGACGATAATCCCCGGCTGCGGCACGGGATAGCGTCCATTGGCATCGGGCAGTAAAGGAGCCGGACTGTCTTTTGTCAGTTTGTCCAGTCCCGGCGCGAATTCATGCTCACAGTTGAGCATCTGCTCATACGTGATCTCCCGCCCGGTGTGCGCCGCCATGCGTCCCATGCTGGTCACGACACTCGCTTCCACGCCGTATTTGACTTCGTTATAGGGCTTGTCCTTGCGGATCGCTTCGATCAATTCATCCCATTCGTTCTGATACGGGTTGCTGTTGTCTTTGGACTGCCAGACCAAATTATCCGACGTGATCTTCTGCCCCTTGTAGATCGCAGACGGTGCGCCGCAGTCGTTGGCGCGGGACGCAATGGCAACCCCTTTGGTTCCGTGAACATAACTGGAATAGATTCCCTCTGCGCCCTTCATACAGCGTCCATCGAAAAAGTACTTGCTGCCATCGGCAAAGGTGTATTCGACGGAGTAGGTATCGAAATTTTGATCTACCGCCGGTGCGCCGCCGTGCTGTATTTGCTTGTAATGGCGTCCCCCCAGGGCTTGTGCCTTAATGGGCAAAGCGTTTTTCATCCAGCAGAGATGATCCACGATATGGATATAGAAATCGCTGAAGTTGCCGCCGCTCGCCCAAAGGAAGCTGTGGAAGCGGCGAATCTGATACTCCATCTCGCTGACGTTTGCCGGTTTCGGCGGCGACTCGAAGGTTCCGCCGGGCGGATGCATTCGATAGCCGCGCATCAGGATAATTTCGCCGAGTTCGCCGTCTTGAATGCGTTTATGCAGTTCCTGAAGCGGGCGGGCATGACGGGACATCAGCCCCACACCGACTTTGAGATTTTTGGCGGTGGCTTCCTCGCCCAACGTCAGCATTCGTTTGCTCGTCGGTCCGTCCACCGTGACCGGCTTTTCCATAAAGACGTGGAGTTTTTTGCTGATGGCGTACTGGAAATGCACCCAGCGAAATGCCGGCGGCGTGGTGAGAATGACCACATCGCCCGGCTTGAGAACGTCCATCGCCTTTTTGTAAGCATCGAAGCCGACAAATTGCCGATCTGCGGGGACATCCACTTGGTCAGGCATCTCCACGCTGAGTCCGGTGAAGCTGCTTTTGAGACGGTCAGAATAGGCATCTGCCATCGCGACGAGTTTAATCGGACCGCTCTTGGTTGCGAGCGCGTTGACAGCGGCTCCGCTGCCGCGCCCGCCGCAGCCGACAAGGGCGACTTGAACCATGTCGCTCCCTGCCGCATGGACAGCAGGAGTACTGAAACCCGTTAGGGTGGAAGCGGCGGCGGCACCGCCTGCCGCTTTGAGAAACTGGCGTCGCGAAGGCAGTGTGTTGTCGTTAGGATTCATCATTTAACCTTTGGTCGAATTGAGAAGTGTTTTCTGAATTCCTGAGGGATTTGGATTGATACTACTTTACGGACGGTTTTCTTCGCCAAAAGTTGCGGGTTCTCCTGCGTGTTCCCGCAAAAAAGATACCCTTCGCCCCTGCGGTCAAAGAGAGTGCAGGGGGATGACACGATTTTTTTGCCATCTTCCTGCGAATATTCCAAGAATTTTTTATTGACAACGGTTGTCAGTCTGAAATCACTTTTTCTTTTTTTCGAGCAAAGTGTCACAATTTTTCTGTATTATTGTGTCTTACTCATTGTACGGGCAGGTTTTTATTGGAAGCAACCCCTTTTTTTTTGATATATTGGCAGGATTCGCCTTGCTTGTCGGGGAATGTATACTTAGTTCGCCGTCATCTCCTGCTCTTAACCAGTACTTTTCTCCGACTCGGATGCGATGGCGAGTATATTTCGTGCGAGGCTTGCTGTTGCTATGAATGCAAAAAATCCAGAACGCCGCTTGAAAAAAGACCGGCTCAGTTATATCGTCAATCGGATGCGGAACCGCACCGACATCACCCCCACTCTGCTGGCGGAGGAACTCAACGTCTCCGAGCGGACGATCTATCGTGACCTGCGTTCGCTGGCAAAAGGGCAGTCGCTCGCCAAACGCTACAGTCGCAGCGAGGGGCGGTATCTTCTTGAGGAGGAGTTGGTTCTGCCCCCACTCTCCTTTACGCCGTCGGAGGCGTTGGCACTCTATGCCGCTGCCGCCAATCCGGCACTCAATGACGACAATTTTTTTGCCAGCGATCTGCGGCGCAGCTTGACCAAACTCAGCCACGCCCTGATCCCCGATGCGGAGGATGAAACTCTCCCCGCCAACCTCTCGATCCCGCCCTTCTCCATGACCCGCGACAGCATCGAGCGTCCTCTCATGGAACGGCTGCGCCGTGCCATGCGCTCCAATCGCAAAGTGCATCTCCGCTATTGGGCGTGCGCGGACAATGTGGAGCATCGGCTTTTGATCGCGCCCTATGAAATTTTCCAGAAAGAGAATCGCTGGTATCTCATGGGACATTCCGACGAGGCGGGGGGCGTGCGGCTTTTCCTTCTGACGTGTATGCGAGCGGCAGAGATCACGCCGGAGCGATTCCGCTATCCCCGTCGCTATGATGCTGAAGCGTTGCGGCAGGAAGCCGTTGAACCCTATGGCGGTGACACGTGTCTCGAAGTCCGCGTTTGCTTTCATCCCTCTGTTGTCAAGTTGGTCGTCGAGAGTCGGGGGCAGCAGTTCAGCAGTATGGCAACCCTGCCTGACGGTTCGCTCATTGGCACTGCCGTGATCTCCAATCCGCGAGAAGTGCTGTGGTGGGTCCTCTCCTATGGCACGTATGCCGAAGTCTTGAGTCCGCCTGAAACTCGCGCTCAATTCGCTCAGGTCGCCCGTGATCTGGTCGCCGCTTACGCCGCCAAGCCGCGTTGATTGTGAGTTTTTTTTGATGCGTGGAAAATTACTGGTAATTTCGCGGGTCAACCTTGCCGATAATCTCTAATGAGAACCCTCGAAAGGTTGTGTCCCATGCCTGCAGCAATTGCCGCACCACCGATTTTGACCCGTGAGATTGCCGAACCGACGACTCTCTCGCTTGCCACGCTCGCCAATGCCCGGTTCGAAGAAGACCCGGAATGGCGTTCCCTTGCCGTCGAGATATACACTGGCACTCCTGACGATGATCCCGCCGCCGTCAAACGCCTCTATGCCCCCAATGGTCTGACGAACCGCACGAAACTTTGGGAGACGACTCAGATCGCTTATGGTCTCCAAACGCTCGGCGTCCTTGATAACGGCTGTGTCGGCTTGGGCATTGCGTGCGGAATCGAGCCGCTGATCTACCATTTTGCGCGGCGCACGTCCCGCCTTTATGCTTCGGATATGTACGGTTTCGGGTGGGACTGCGCTCCCTTCGAGATGCTGACCGACCCCGAACGATTTGCGCCCTATTCCTATCCTGCTCAACGCCTTACCATGCTTCAGATGCACGCTTCCGCCCTTCTCATTCCCGACAACACGCTCGATTTCGTCTATTCCGTCTCGTCTATCGAGCATTTCGGCGGCACAAAAGCGGCACTTGGACATCTCAAAGAGGTCAATCGCATTCTCAAGCCCGGCGGCATTCTCGCGTTTTCGACGGAGATGATTATCTATGGCGGAGCCGGCGGAGTCGCGCCCGAAGCCAAAGATTTCTTCACGCGCACCACTTTGGAGTGGCTGATCTTGAACAGCGATATGGAGAAAGTCGCGCCGCTGGCGTTGACGCCGTCCCGCGAATTGCTCGAAAATCCTGCGCCGATCCGCTTACCCGCTTGGGACATTGCACCAGAGCATTATGACCGCATGAGTTGCCGACTGCGCGATACCGTCTATACCGATGTGTCCGTTTTCCTTCGCAAAAGGCTCTGATCGGCTCTTACTCTGTGCATCAACTCAGCAGAACATTTGCCTCTGCGAACAATAATCCGCTTCTCCCTAAATTTGGGAGAAGCGGCTTTTGTGTTTGTCTTGGAATTGTCCTCCGTGTCCTCCGTGGTTCTTCCTTAATTGGCGACGAAGTTGACGAGTTTGCCGCAAGGTTCAGGCGACGGCATAGCCAGTGTGCGGGCGAACACTCTCCGAATGGAAGGCGAGAACAATGTCTGATTTCGGGACACCCTTTGCTTCCAGTTCGTAGGCGATGCCATCTTCTGTGCCGTCGCGCTGTATCCAAATTTTACCGTTGATGATGTCGAGATGGACAAGGCAATAGTGCAGACGTGACGTTGGCTGCTGCCATCCGATAGACATCACCAAATAACGATCCTTGTCCGTATCAAACACGGTTTCATGGGAGATTGTTGAGGTAGAAAAGGGAATGCGGGCAATGTCGGTCAAAACATCGCGCACAATTTGACGATAGCGTTCTAATTTATCCATTGCGTGATAACCTTCTGCTCCGAGTTGAAGACGATCAGGTGAACGTGGCGGCTGCGAAGAAATCGTGCGGTTTGTGGTTTGGTCAGAACGTCGCGGTAAGTCTCATCGCGCACGGCAAGATAGAGCGTCCGATCCGCCTCAGCCGCTGTTTCCGCCATCGTATCGCCATAGAGAATATACTGCCCAATCGCATCGCGCAAATCCTGCACGGGCGAGGGCTTGATGAAACTCTTGACCTCAACGGCGATACGCTCC
>CAZPZP010000281.1:0-5768 GCA_964591025.1 uncultured Chthonomonadaceae bacterium | reverse complement strand
CAGACGCAAAACTCAGGGAAGGGTGCGTCTGAAAGACGCTTGTTTTTTCCAGACGAGGGTTTAAAACCTCCGGTGCGTAAGGTCTATTATATCAGGGGATTGATCCCCCGTCAATGAGAAGAAGAAACGAGAACCCGATGAATACCGAAACGACAGTCGATCCCTGTGCAGAAACTGACGCCATTCAAGAGAATTTGCCGCCGTGTGCGTTTGTGCTGTTTGGCGCGACAGGCGACCTCACGCGCCGCAAAATCATTCCTGCGCTCTTCGACTTGAGCCTGCAAAAACTTCTGCCAGATCCGTTTGTCATTGTCGCCTTTGCACGCCGCGACAAAACCGACGAATCGTTCCGCGCAGACCTCAAAGCCGCCTTGCAGGAGTTTGCACCGAAGTTGCCCGTTGATGGCGAAGAGTGGAAGGCGTTCTCGGCAAAAGTCTACTATCTGCGTTCGAATTTGGATGACGCCGAGGGATATACTCGCCTGTCGCAACGCCTCGATGAGATTGACAAGCAGTATGCAATCGCCGGAAACCGCCTGTTCTATCTCGCCACGCCGCCGGAAAATTTCGATGAGATCATTGTCAATCTCGGCAAAGCGGGACTGAATGAAGCGGGCGAAGGCGGCGGCTGGTCGCGCCTGATCATCGAAAAGCCGTTTGGAACGGATTTGGAGACGGCGAAGAAACTCAATACGGAACTGCGCGAAGTGTTCGGCGAGGAGCAGATTTATCGAATTGACCACTATCTCGGCAAAGAGACGGTGCAGAATATCCTCGTCCTGCGCTTCGCCAATCAGATTTTCGAGCCGCTCTGGAACCAGAAATATATAGACCACGTTCAGATCACCGTTGCGGAAACGCTCGGCATGGAAGGGCGCGGCAACTATTTCGAGCAGTCGGGCATTGTTCGCGATATTGTCCAGAACCACGCGCTTCAAGTCTTGACCCTGATCGCCATGGAACCACCGACTGCGTTGGAAGCGGACTCGATTCGCGATGAAAAAGTCAAAGTTCTGAAATCCATTCGCCCGTTTGCCCCTGAAGATGTCGCGGCATGGACGGTGCGCGGACAATATGGCGCGGGCGAGATGGACGGCAAAGAGGGCAAGGAACAGGCGGTCAGTTATCGCGAAGAGGAGGGCGTAGACCCGCAGTCATGCACAGAAACCTTTGCCGCGTTCCGGTTCGAGGTGGAGAATTGGCGTTGGGCGGGCGTGCCGTTTTATGTGCAGGCAGGCAAGCGGTTGGAAAAGCGCGTAACCGAGGTTCAGATTCAGTTCAAGGCGATTCCCGATGTGCTGTTCCGGCGGCTAGACTGCGCCGATGTGCGCCCGAATCGCCTTACCCTGCGGATACAGCCCGACGAAGGCGCGTCGCTTGAGATCGGAAGCAAAACGCCGGGACCGCAAATGCGTGTGCAACCCGTGACGATGAATTTCCAATATGGCGCGAGTTTTGACCAACCCATCAAGGACGCCTATCAGCGGTTGATTTTGGACGCCATTCGCGGCGATGCGTCCCTGTTTGCCCGCAACGATGAAGTGGAAGCGGCTTGGGGATTGATTACACCAATTCTCGATGCGTGGCGCGACCTGTCCTGTCCACTCTTCCCGAACTATGCCGCAGGGAGTTGGGGACCGGAAAGTGCCAAAAATCTTCTTGACGGCAAACGCGCTTGGCATCAGCCCGAATAAGGAGGCAAACTGACCGATGAAACCCTTGATCTCCGATACACGCCCCGAAGTGGAACGCATTCTCATTGAAGGCTTTCGCAAGCTTTCGCCAACACAGCGATTCCGTATGACTTGCAATATGATGGAGACAGGTCGGCGGCAATTAATACGTGGAATCAAAGATCGAGAACCACACTTGACGGAAGCCGAGTTCCGGTATCGTTTCGCGCAGTTATGGCTTGGCGAAGAGATCGCCGAGCGGATCAAAGAGAGACTTAGTCGTTATGAATGAAGACGCCGAAGACTTGGTCGAGCGCGTTGTCTCCATCCTCGATGCAATCGGAATCGAATATATGATTGGCGGTTCATTTGCGAGTTCCCATTATGGAGAACCGCGTATGACCCGTGACGTGGATTTCGTCGCGGATATTCGAGAAGAACACATTCCGGCGATGATGCAGAGTTTTTCGCCGGACGATTGGTATATTGACGATGAGATGATTCGGGACGCCATACAAATGCAGTCGTCATTCAACATCATTCTCCTGCCTACCATGTATAAAGCCGACTTTTTCAGTCGGCGGCGCGATGCATGGGGGCAGGAAGAGTGGAGTCGGCGCACGCGCAAACGGATCGAGTCCGAGCATATCAATCGCGAGATCGTCTATGCCAGTCCCGAAGGAATGATCCTGCAAAAATTGCTGTGGTATCGCATGGGCGGCGAAATCTCCTCTCAGCAGTGGCGCGACATTGAGAAAATGCTCAAGGCGCAAGAGCCGACTTTGGACAAAGCGTATCTCAAAAAATGGGCGGCGGCAATTAATGTCATGGATTTGCTGGAGCGGGCGTGTGCCGATGCGGACATCACGCTGTAGTTGGGGAGCGCGTGCAATATGGCTTACGATTATCTCAAAGCAGAATTAGAAAACGCGGTTTTTACGGTGACGTTGACACGCCCCGAACGCCACAATGCGTTTGATGAAACCCTGATCGCCGAAATTACAGATGCGATTACTTGGGCGAACGCCAGCCCTCATGTGCGGGTGATTGTACTGCGGGGCGAAGGCGCGTCGTTCTGCTCTGGAGCCGATCTGAACTGGATGAAGCGGGTCGCGGCTTACTCCATCGAGGAGAACGAAGCCGATGCCCGCACAATGCAGGTGATGTTTGAGACGATAGCCAACAGCCCGAAGGTTGTGGTGGCGCGGGTGCAGGGCGCGGCAATTGGAGGCGGGGCGGGGCTGGTGGCGACCTGCGATATTGCGATTGCGGCGGATGATACGAGATTCGCATTCAGTGAGGTGCGGTTAGGGATCGCGCCCGCCGTGATTGCGCCGTATGTGTTGAGAAAGATCGGAGTGGGTGCGGCGCGAGCGTTGTTTCTCACCGGCGAACGGTTCGGAGCAGCGGAGGCATATCGGTTAGGATTGGTGCAGAACGTGGTCTCTTCCTATGAACTCGACGCCGCCGTCAATGACAAAATCACCGCGCTTTTGCAATGCAGTCCTGCCGCCATTACGCGAATCAAGCAATTGGTAGACGATATTGTCTTTCAAGAATTGAGCCATGCTGCTCCGATGACGGTTCGCGCTATTGCCGAGCTGCGCGTCAGTGCGGAAGGGCAAGAGGGCATCAAGTCTTTCCTCGAAAAGCGCAAACCGAATTATGCCATAGACTGAATCGCATTCTACTTTTCTTGCTCCTCTCCATACCCACCGCGCAGTTCGTTTCTGTGCGGCTGTGATCTTGGTCACTGTAGCAGAGTTGGCGCAATACTTGCAGAAGTGTCTGTTATCCTCCGTAATTTTATCACCTTCGTGGTAACACCCGCCCGCAAGGGCAGTCAGGCAATCTCTCTTATGAACCGCATCACCCGTCGGGCGGGGCAAGTCCTGCCCCTACTCGCCGCGCTTCTTTCGCTCGGCACGCCAACTCTTGTCTCTCACGCGCAAGTCACTGCCGCTCCGACACTCATCAACTTTCAGGGCAGACTTGCCACTCCGGCGGGAAATCCCGTTCCCAATGGAACCTACAGCATTCGCTTCTCGCTCTGGAACGTCGTATCGGGCGGAACCGAACAATGGAACCAGACGATTGCCACCGTTGCCGTCAAGAATGGCACGTTCGCGGTTCTGCTCAACACCAACACCGCCAACCTCTTCAACAGCAATCTCTGGCTTGAGATCAAAGTCGGAGCCGATGCCGCACTCGCGCCGCGCCAGCAGATTGTCAGCGTGCCGTATGCCCTCAAAGCCAACAGTGTGATAGACGGAAGTATTACGAGTGCCAGCATCGCCAACGGCACAATTACAAACAACAAATTTGCCTCCGGGACGTTCAATACCCTTGCGTGGCTGCTCGGCGGCAACAGCGCAACCAATCCTGCCTCTCAGTTCATCGGCACGACGGACAATCAACCCCTCGTTTTTCGCACCAACAATGCCGAGCGAATGCGACTCAGTACCACTGGCTTTCTTGGGCTGGGTAATCCCAATTCTGTGACGGGAGCAGATAAATTCCGCATTGATGGCAACACCGGCAGTTTTGTGGGAATGTACATCACAGAATCTTCGGCAGGGGGCGGATTACCGTTTTATGGTTATGTAACCAATGGCGCATTTGCTTATCACTATGTGGATCCCTCTGGCACATGGACTCTTTATTTGAACGGGGATACGCCTGTACGTATTCAGGCATTAACCGCATCGTACTTTAGCACAAACTATTTCGGCAACAATATCATCCATGGCTCTCAGTTCAACAATGTCGATTCCAATGTGACAGCCGGAACGATTGCTGGTGGCGGCTATAGCACAACGGGTGTGGCTGAATTCAACCGCGTTCGCTCATTGGGTGGCACGATTGGTGGCGGTGCAGGAAACATTGTGGGTTCCACTTTTGGAGGCATTGATGGGCGTTTTGCTACAGTGGCAGGAGGCAACAAAAACACCGCTGGAGACAATTTTGCGACGGTTGCTGGTGGATTACAGAATACCGCAATGATTCTCGCAACAGTGGGGGGTGGCTCTGAGAACAACGCTTCGGGGACATATTCGACCCTCGGTGGAGGCGAGAGTAGCACCGCTTCGGGGACATATTCGACCATCGGTGGAGGACGTTTCAACACTGTGGGGGGATTGTCGGCGACGGTTGCAGGTGGAGAGTCGAACACGGTCAATGGATGGCGTTCCATTGTTGGGGGCGGATGGAGTAATTCTGCTAACGGGGAACAGGCAACTGTCGGTGGCGGTCACGCCAACAGTGCCAGCGGCACTAGCTCCGTTGTTCCCGGTGGCTTTGCGAATACTGCCTCGGCTTCTTTAAGTTTTGCGGCGGGAAATCGCGCTAAATCCAATCATACTGGCACATTCGTTTGGGCAGACTCCACCAATGTAGATTTTGCCTCTGGAAAAGCAAATGCATTCCTGATTCGGGCGTCGGGGGGCGTCGGCATCGGCACGTCCAATCCCGCCTACAAACTCGATGTGGTCGGCGACATCAATGCCAGCGGTTCCGTTCGCTCCAATGGCTTCACCCTGTCCTCGGATGCTCGCTTCAAGACCAACGTCGTGACGCTCAACCACGCGCTCGACGCTCTGCTGAACCTGCGGGGCGTTTCCTACGATTGGGACAGGGCGAAATTCCCGGAGAAGAACTTCGGCGAAGGCAAGCAGGTCGGCTTCCTCGCGCAGGAGATCGAGAAGATTTTCCCGCATTTGGTGATGACCGCACCTGACGGCTATAAAGCGGTCAACTATGTCGGCGTCATTCCCGTCCTCGTCGAAGCCGTCAAAACGCTCAAGAAAGAGAACGATATAATGAAAGCGAAGAACGCGGAACTCGAAGCCCGCCTCGAACGCATCGAAGCCGCTCTGAAAGCGCAGAAATAGGCAAGAACTCTCCCCGACAGAAACGATACGGTTTTATGTCGGGGATTTTCCTGTTCACGGCACCAATCTTGGCGATTTCCTCGTCGTCACCACCATTCCATAGCGATTCGGCACAAAACAACGTCCCGCCTTTGTGGATAAAGACGGGACGTTTGTGTTCCGGGAAACCTTGTGGCATCAGGAGGAGGCGTAACGCTCAAAGCGG
>CAZPZP010000280.1:0-5769 GCA_964591025.1 uncultured Chthonomonadaceae bacterium | reverse complement strand
TTGATGAGATCGAGCGATTGGCGGAACAGTATCGCTTTTTCCACTGGCATCTCGCCTTCCCAAACGTTTTTCGTATTCCAGGTAATAATGAGCAGCCTGACAACCATCAGACTGGCTGGCGCGGCGGGTTCGATGTTGTTCTCGGCAACCCGCCGTGGGACAAGATCGAAATGCAGGAGAAGCAATGGTTCGCCATTCGCAACCCGGATATTGCCAACGCCGCCAATGCGTCGAAGCGGCATAAGATGATTGCTGCACTTCGAGAGGAAGACCTGCCCCTCTATTTTGCTTTTCTTCATGATAGCCGGAAAATTGAAGGCGTAAGTCAACTTTTGAGCAACTCAGGGCGGTATCCCCTTTGCGGTCTTGGGCGGCTAAACACCTATGCTGTGTTTGCAGAACTGTTCCGTACATTGCTTGCCCCAACGGGACGGGCAGGAGTCATTGTGCCCACGGGGATTGCAACGGACGATACGACCAAAGCCTTTTTCGCCGACCTTGTGAGTAGTCGAAGCCTTCAAAGTTATTTCGGCTTCAAGAATGAGCGTTTCTTATTTCCTTTTCCGGTGGAGCATACGGTTACTTTCGGGCTTTTGACAATGATGGGTACGAGCCGCACAGCAGACGAGATGGAATTTTGCTGGTATGCATGGACTATAGAGGAGATGAAAGACCGTGAAAGACGTTTAACTTTGACGCCTGAAGATATGGTCTTGATGAATCCGAATACCAAAACTTGCCCAGTTTTTCGTACTCGCCGTGATGCCGAAATCACGAAGGGTATCTATCGCCGAGTTCCTGTCCTGATTAATGAAGCTGAACACGTCAATCCTTGGGGTATTTCCTTCAAGCAAGGTTTGTTCAATATGTCGAGCGACTCCGGACTGTTCCACGATGTGCCCGTTGACTTAAACGATGACCGCGTTCAATACGACGCAGAGAAAATCCATAACGATGCGGTGCGCGTTCCTCTCTATGAAGCCAAGATGCTGCACCATTTTGAGCATCGGTTCTCAACTTATCAGGGAGCAACCCAAGAACAACTGAATGTCGGTACACTCCCACGTCCCTCAGAAGAGCAAAAGGCAAATCCAGAATTTGGTGTCACGCCTCGTTATTGGGTGGACAAAAAAGAGGTGGACGCTCGCCTGAAGAAATATGACCGTAATGGCAACATCATCTGGGAATGGAAACGTGAATGGCTTCTCGGCTGGCGAGATATTTGCCGCAACACGGATTTTCGCACTGTTATCGCCAGCCTCCTGCCGCGTGTTGGTGTTGGGAATAATTTTCCTATAATGTTTCCAACGAACGACAGCGCAATCGCAACAGCCTGTTTGATTGCGAGTCTCAGTTCTTTCGCCCTCGACTTTGTCGCTCGCCAAAGTGTTGGCGGTACTCATCTGAACTATTTCATTTATAAGCAATTACCAGTTCTACCACCAGAGACATATAAAGATACTTGGGCAGAGTGGATCGCCTCCCGTGTATTGGAACTGGTCTATACCGCGTGGGACATGGAGCCGTTTGCGCTGGACTGCGGCTATACCGGCGAACCGTTCGTGTGGAATGTGGAGCGTCGATTCCTGCTCCGTTGCGAATTGGATGCCGCCCTTTTCCACCTCTACGGCATCGAGCGCGACGATATTGATTACATCATGGAGACCTTCCCGATTGTCAAACGTAGGGACGAGGCGGAACACGGCGAATATCGCACAAAGCGGGTCATACTGGAAATGTACGACGCGCTGAAAACGGCAATGGAAACGGGCGTTGCCTATCAAACGCGCCTCGACCCGCCGCCCGCTCACGGTTGGACGCCGCCACAGGGACTCCTCGAAGCCGCATTTCGCCCCATTGCACTTCCTGTCGAATCCGAAGTCAAGGCTCCCGCGCCCCCGCAACCGATGCGCGAGGAACCGGAGGAGTTGGTATTGGTTGCCCCCGCTGCCGAGTCGCCTGCATTAGACATCAGTTTGGGCGAAGTGACCACCGATCTCAGCGGTCGCGTGCGTGTCAATGGCAAACTGGGCGTTCTGATCGTGGAGACCCCTGCGGGCGACGGCAAAACCCTTGTGATGGTGCTGTTCGACGGCGACCTCAAACCCCGCAAATTTTATGTGCCGCCCGCCATTGTGGAGCGGCTGGTCTAAGGAGAATTCAGGAGGCAGTCTATGAGCGAATCGGATGTTTTTGTCGCCTTGACGCAAAGCGAAATGGCACACCTTTGCAAAACGGCACATCGCCGCATTGTTCTGGCGGCACCGGGCATATCACTCTCTGTCGCACAGCAGATCGCAGAAGCAAGCCATCGTGTCGGCACCATCCGCATCATCCTGGATTGCCAGGACGAGACCTTGCGGCTCGGCTACGGCGATATCCCTGCCGTCCGCCTGCTCATAAATGCCGGCATCGAGGTCGGACAAAGCCCCGGCTTACGCACCGGCGTATTCATTGCCGACCGGCAGGGATGGTCGTTTTCTCCTACGCCCTTGAGCGTCGAGCGCGAACGCCAATCGAACGCCACTCCCAACGCCATCCGCCTCAACCCGGAACAGCAAAATACCCTTATCGAAGCACTCGGTCTGCATCTCCACCCCGAAAATGCGGTTTTGCCCTTCGACGATGCTCCCGTCGAGCTGAGGTACAGACCCCTCTCTCATGCGGAGGTCGCAAGGGTCGAAAAAAGCCTCGCCGAAGCCCCGCCGATCCCCTTCGATTTGCAACGTCAGGTCAGGGTTTTCCAGCCCTACATCCAGTATGTGGAACTCAGCCTCCAGGGGGCGTCCTTGCGCCGCCAGACCATTACACTGCCTCCTTCGCTTGCTCCGCTCGCCACTGCCAAACAGGTTCAAGATCGTCTCCACACAACCTACAGCCTGATCAGTGACAGCAGCAAGATCAACGACAAACCTCTCCACGATGAGTTGAATAAAATTCGCAAAGAGTTCACCCATACGATCAAGTCTCTGGACGGGAATGTGATGCTTCGCGGCAAACAGAGTGCACTCGAAGCACGGATGAAGGTGCTTCAGTCCCAAGTTGACACGTACAAGGCGACACTTGAAAAGAAACTGGAAAAAGAGATCGCTTCGTCTTTGTCTCAACTCAAGCGTGCGCTTCTGCCGCTTGTCCTGCGAAATCCACCAACTGAACTCGTTAATGGCTGCCTTGGGGTTAAGCCCACTCGCGAGGAAGCCGACCGCTGGCTTCAATATGAACTGGAGAAGGTCTTTCCCAAAACGGAAACGATCCTCCGCGACATTGAGTTGAAGCAAACATTCAAAGATGTTACCTACTCCAGTCTGAACCACCCGGATTTGAAGAAGGAACTCAAAGATGCGTTCCCCGCTATCGAATGGGACAAACCTTTCGAGGAGTATGCCGCCGCCCGCGCCACAGAGGCAAGTCCTAAATAATCGTTTTTGTTTATCAGTGGAAGCAAACATAAGCATCGAGCAAAGTGTTAAATTCCGGTTTTGCAGGCAGTCAGACAAAACCGACTGAAAGCGATACCGATGAGGAGTGATTAGCCGGATTTTTTATGGTTCGAATGCACAAAACAGATTTCACAATCAAGCCAGAAAGGCAAGAAGATGTCCGTAGCTGTAGATGCCGAATTTCGGCAACGGGTTGGCATTATGGAAGCCCCTCGTGAAGACGATGAACGGGATGGCTATCAAAGGGATCGCGCCCGGATTATTCACTGTTCGGCATTTCGGCGTCTCCAGGCGAAAACCCAGGTCATGGGAGTTGGCGAAGGCGATTTTCACCGAACCCGCCTGACCCATTCTTTGGAAGTCGCACAAATCGGCGAGGGAATTCGCAATCGCCTGTACCAAAAATACGATGGTGATTCAACGATTCAAGACTGGCTCCCCACCTCTGATTTAATCAGTACGGCTTGCTACGCCCATGACCTTGGGCATCCACCCTATGGTCATGCGGGTGAACATGCATTGCAGGAGTTTATGGCTGAAGACGGCGGCTTCGAGGGAAATGCACAAACATTGCGGATTTTGACGCGCTTAGAAGACTACACCGAAAAATACGGCATCAATCCTACCAAGCGATTGATGCTGGCGGTTTTGAAATATCCCGTCTCCTACGGCACGTTTTATAAGGACAACAAAGAATGTTACGCGAAATCGCCACCAAAATGCTACTACGACAGCGAGGCAGCTTTCGTCTCCAACGCGCTTGATTTGCTATTTCAGGGGAAGGATAAAGAACGAGATGCTTTTTTGGAACACGACCAGAAGAAAGCGAAACATAGAACTCTCGACGCGACCATCATGGAATGTGCCGATGATATTGCCTATGGCGTCCATGATCTCGAAGATATAGTCGGTAGAAGATTGATCAACCGCGATGAATTGCAACAAGGACTCCAGACTAAATTAGGAGCCAAATGGGAATTTGGTCAAGGCAAGAACGCTGTTGGCGAAGAGGATTTCTTAGCCCAGCTTTTTAAAGGAAGTTTTGAACGAAAGAAGATGATTGGAAAACTGGTTCATCTTTTTATTAGTAGCTGTAACATTAGGGCAATTGATCTCTTCGCACACCCGCTTGTTAAATACCGGTGCAACGTGGCTGATTCAGTCGCTCCTCTTCTCAAAGGACTAAAAAAATTCACCTATGTGGCTGTGGTCAAAAGACCCGGAGTACAGCAGCTTGAGCGGCGCGGAAAGCGAATCGTCAAAAGTGTGATTGATGAACTGATGACGTGTCCAGAGGAACTGATTCCGAAAAACGCTTGGCAAAAATCAGAAGGCGAAACCAGTATCCGGCGCAGAGTTTGCGATTATGTTTCGGGCATGACCGATCCCTTCTGTGATAAAATCTATCACCGTCTCTTTTCGCCGGGAATTGGCAGTAGCACCGACGAACTGTAGTCTATCTTCTGAGCGTGTTCATGCAATTTGAACACGGGCATCAATTTTAGAGCAGAAATTCCCCTCTCAACGTCCGATAACGCACTTTGGGGAAGCGGATGACAATACCGGAGATTTATTTGTATGTTGAGACTGTTCTACCTTCCGCTCTTATTGCCCGGGATACGTCGGTGTACTCGTTCCCCCTTGAGACTGCGATGCCGGAACTCATGCAGAACGCCTTCATCATCAACGCTCGACCCCATGTACTGCCAACTCTCCAACGACTCGGGATCCGGTTCATCAATGTGTTGAGGGTTTGAGCATTGGTGTGAATCAAGCACCGTTCAACCCCAACACTGGGGTAAGAGGCACAACTGAGAAAAAAACCGTGTTAAGCCCTGCAAAGTGCGTAGAATGTTGATACTGCGAACTTTTTGCGGCGATTTAGCACTTTTCTAACCCAAAACACCAGCAAAATCGGATGGAGACAGTTGGAAGTGCGTGGTGAAAACTCAAAAGCGCACTTGACGCTATCTCAAAATCCTTAACACGGTTTTTCTCCCGATTGTGCCTCTTACCCCTTGATGCATCGGGAGCGATCACCAGTCGATGTCCCTGTTCTAATCGTCAATTGCTGGGTACAAAAGCCTCTGATCTGTATCCAGTGCGTGCTAATAATGGTGTACGAGAAACACGGTTTGCCTGCTCAGAGTGCGGCAAATCCCTTTGACCTTGATACTAGAGTTGTAGAGGCAGCACCGCATTAAATCGTGATCCGCTTGCGAAGTCCAATCGCATTTCACGGTTTACCGCGGTGCCACCACTTTTGTTTCCCCAAGGAAACAAAAGTGGTGGGCGGTAAGGATTCGTGTAAAAAACCCACACTTTGGAA
>CAZPZP010000279.1:0-5777 GCA_964591025.1 uncultured Chthonomonadaceae bacterium | reverse complement strand
AGGATTCGGGAGATTATACTTTTACAGTTCCTTAGTCAGCCGCATCCCCAGCGCGGCGGCAATGGGTTCGAGCGGCACACCGTCATTCTCGGTCTCAACAAAGAGCGCAATATCCGATTTGACCGTTCGCGCACCAACCATGAGGTTGGAAGAATACAAAGGCAAAGAGAGAGTTTTGCCTTTGTAGGTCAACTCGAAGATGCCGGAGCGGGCGCATCTAAATTCAATTCAACGAGTCACAACAATTCTCAATGCGTTAAATTTTCAACAGGGAAGTCCGCTCATGGCGAGCGAAACTGATCGCTTCTCAAACAAAGAAGGAATTGCTCCTCTCCCTCTCGAAACATTCCTGCGGTCTCAACCGATTCCAATCCATTTCCAGGAGTTACTTCCATGCAAATTACTTCCAATCGCCTTTTGGCGTGCGCCCTCACCCTCGTCGTTGTCGGCGGCATTGTCGCCGTATCACGTCCTGCATCCGGCAAACAAGACGACAAACAAACGGCTCCCTCTCCGCCACCCAAAAATCCCAATGTCAAAGTTCTTTTCTCCGGCAAAGAGGACGAACTCAAAACCCATTTTGTGCGGCGCGGAACCGAAACACCCGGTCACTGGAAAATCGTTGACGGCGCAATGGTTGTCAGTGGCGGCGACATCACGACCAAAGAGATTTTCGGCGACTGCCAGATGCACATCGAGTTCCGCCCGCCCAATATGCCCAACGCCAAAGGACAAGGCAAAGGCAACAGTGGCATCGGAATACAAGGTCGCTATGAGGTTCAGGTTCTCGACTCCTATGGAATCGAAACGCCCGGCAAAGGCGATGCAGGCTCGGTTTACAACCAGTCCGCGCCTCTCGTCAACGCCAGCAAACCGCCCCGCGAATGGCAGTCATACGACATCACTTTCCGTGCCGCCCGATTTGCAGACGGCAAGCGCACCGAAAAAGCCCGAATCACCGTCATCCAAAACGGGATTTGCGTGCAGAACAATACCGAGATCAACGGACCGACTGGCATCGGCGGCGAACCCGAAAACAAACCCGAACGCATGGTGTTCCAAGATCACGGCAACCCCGTCGAATACCGCAATATCTGGGTTCTTCCTCTTCCTGAAAAAGGCTCGGACAAATACTGAGAAGGAATAGGAAACAGGGGACAGCAACAATAGACCTCTTGCAAGAGTCCAGCAGAATAAATTCTTCAGACGGAGGGCGTTCCGCCGTGCCGTGCTTCGCACTCGAAGGGCAGGGGAATTTCGTCCGCAGGACGACTGTTTTTGAGTCGGGTACGTTCTTGTACCCGACTCTTGCTAGAGGTCTAATTCATAACAACCACGGAGGACACGGAGAAAGCACAGAGAGTCTGCCCCCAACCGTCGCCGTCGCTGTCGCTGTCTGTCTCTGGTGTTGATTCCTGAAGCCGTCAAGGCAGCGGACTCGTCAGAGGGATCAGAGACATCGTAACCGATTGAAGTAGACAAAGAAAGAACGGGACATGAAGAATAATTTGACAACGGTGGTGCTAACAATGCTCACGATTTTACCTGCCCCCTTGCCTCTTCTGGCGCAAAAGCCGGAAACCAAACCCGCGAAACAAACCGCGACGAGGAAAAAGAGCGTGGAGGGAACTTGGAAAGGCGCGTTAGCCGTCAGCGGTATCGAATTGCGCCTTGTCGTTCATCTCAAGCAAAAGGCGAACGGGACGCTGACGGGAACAATGGATAGCCCGGATCAAAACGCGACAGGCATCCAAATCACGAAGGGGCAGCTCAAAGGCAATGCTGTCCTCCTCGAAGTCTCTTCGATACGCGGCGTGTTCGAGGGCAAACTTTCTGCTGACGGTAAGAAAGTTGTCGGCACATGGACGCAGGGAGCGGCTCTACCCCTTACCTTGGCAAGGACAACGACGGAAGCCATCGCAGTAGAGTTGGAGCGACCCCAAAACCCGAAGAAGCCCTATCCCTACCAAGAGGAAAAGGTCACTTACAAGAACAAAAAGGACAACACCAAACTCGCCGGAACGCTGACTATCCCCAAAGGAAATGCGCCGTTTCCCGTCGTGGTTCTGATCACGGGTTCGGGACCGCAGGACAGAGACGAAAGTCTGCTTGGGCATAAGCCATTTCTCGTTCTCTCCGATTATTTGACTCGCCTCGGAATCGCGGTTTTGCGCGTAGATGATCGCGGTGTGGGCGGTTCGACAGGCAATATCGCGCTTTCGACAACCGATGATTTTGTGGGCGACGTGCTGAGCGGCATGGACTATCTCAAAACGCGCAAGGAGATTGATCCCAAACGTATCGGCTTGATCGGGCATAGCGAGGGCGGTGTCATTGCTCCGGCGGCAGCGGCACGCTCCAAAGATGTCGCCTTTATCGTGATGATGGCAGGAACAGGACTGCCCGGCAGTGAGATTCTTTTTATGCAATCGGCACTGATTGCCAAAGCGAGCGGCGCCCCCGACGACGCTATCGCCCTCAATCGCAAAACGATGGAGCGAATGTTTACCATCATGAAATCCGAAAAGGATAACGATATCGCCGTCGCGAGAATGAAAGAGGAGTGGACAAAAATCAAAGCGGAGGCTCCCGCCGAAAAGCAAAAGGAACTCTCGGCGGCAGATGCATCTATCGAGCCGCAGTTCCGCCAATTGCTCAATCCGTGGTTCCGCTACTTCATTGACTATGATCCGCGCCCGGCACTCAAGCAGGTGACGTGTCCCGTCTTGGCGATCAATGGCGAACTCGACTTGCAGGTTCCGGCGAAAGAAGATTTGGCAGAAATCGAAGCGGCATTGAAAGCGGGCGGCAATAAAGACTATACTCTGGTGTTGTTGCCGAAACTCAACCACTTGTTCCAAACCACGACAACGGGCAGTCCGGCAGAGTACGGGAAAATCAAGGAGACTATCGCTCCTCTCGCACTCAAAACCATGGGCGATTGGATACTCAAGCGCGTCGCCAAATAAAATCGCGGCACAAAATCGGCGCGGACTGCATCTTATGTGAAGAATTGGGAACAAATGCCCGCTTCTTTGCGCCTTATCTTTGGAATTTGTTGAACAAAAGGAGATTGTTGCATGACACAGATGACTTACAGAACGCGCCGTACAACACGGGCAACCGCCTTAGCTCTTTCTCTGAGCCTCGTTGCTCCCCTTTTGGCGGGTTGTGGCGGCACAAACGACAGCGGAGCCAATCAGCCGCCGCTTGATGCCTCTGCAACGAGAGGGCAAGTCCAACCGCAGAAGCAAGGAATGTCCACAGGGAAGAAAGTGGCATTGGTAGCGGGGGCTGCCGCACTATACTATATGTATAAGCGGAATCAAGACAAGCGAGATGCCGGTACACCCCAATATTACGAGTCCAAAAATGGACGTATTTACTACCGCGACAAGACAAAGCGTGTTGTCTACGTCACTCCGCCATCCCAACCGATGGAAGTTCCCATTGAGGAGGCACGGCGTTACCAGTTAGACAAGTATCGCGGCTACGAAAATAGCAATTCCGGAAAAGATTTCGGCGGACTGCTTCAGGGAAATTAAGGAGGAAGCGCATTATGGCACTGGATTTTCTTCTCAACAAGGTCAAAGACGCGATCTACGATGACGACAATACGACCTACAAAAAGGGCGATAATCACGGATTGATTGGGCAGATCGAGGGACTTTTCGGCGGTCTCTTAGGTGGCGGTCAGCAAGGGGGCAATGCGGCTCCCGGAACAATCAACAACCCGCTTCCGGCGAGCCAAGACCCCTATGGCGATCCAGCGGATCAGTTTCCGCAGCAGGCGGGATATGCCAATCAGGGCGACTCGCAGCAACAGTATCCTAATCTGCGCCCCGCCAGTGAAGACCCTAATGGCGACCCGGCAGATCAGTTTCCACAGGGACAAACCAACAACACGGACGATCTCCGCCAGCGTTTCCCGAACCTGAAACCTGCCAGCGAAGACCCATATGGCGATCCGGCGGATCAACGCTAATCATTGCAACGCAAAAATCTCCCCCGATAAATCTTATCGGGAGAGAATTTTTTGCTCTCAATCTTCATTCTCATCGGGCTTCCAGTTGTAGTTGGAAATCCCGATTTTTTCTTTCGCGACGATTTTGTTGCCCTGCTTGATGGTTCGGTAGAGTTCTGCCCGAATACTCCGCACGCCGCGACTCAGCACATTGACCTTGACGCCGACCTTTTGTCCCGCAGTTTTCTTGCCATAGAGTATTGCGGTCAAGGCGCTCCCCTTGATTTTGTATTGAATCAGAATCGGAGCATCGGTATTGTTCTTGAACTTCATATCGAACCGACCCCATGCCACCGTTGCATCGCGACCCAAAGGAATATAGGCGACAGTTTTAGCGTGCGTGCGATATTCGACAATTTTCAGCCCGGCAAGCAGTGCCGCATTGAACAGCGTCCCCGTGACTTGCGAGACGCCTCCCCCTATGCCCGGAACCTTGCGTCCGTCTACGATTACGGGAGCGGTGCGATAGCCGCGAACCTGTGTACGTTCCCCGACTGTCTCATTCAACGAGAAAACACCTGTTGGCGGCAACAGCATTCCGTCAATCGTCTTGACCGCGATGATAATGTTGTTTGTGCGCTTGACGCTGCCCGGATTGAAGCGCGTGGTGAACGAACTCAGTCTGCCTGTGATCCCTTTGAGCGAGTTTTTTGTCACCTTGGGTGGCTTCTTCTCAGTAACTAAATTAAAACGCAGTGCCGCCGGGTTTTGCTCTATCGTTTGGGCAATATTCTGCGCCGACTGTGCCACATTGACCCGGCGTGCATACTGCCCTTCGATAAACTTCAAGCGTCCCTTGCGCTCTTGGATCGTCGCATTCTTGCCCGGCTTGTCCCATTTCGTTGCAATCGTCCGCAGTGCCTTTTGAGCCGTCCCGACATTCACCTTGAGTTTGAGCGGCACACTCGCCGCGCCCGCTTTTGCCGCTGCAACCATACTTTCGACATCCGGCAATACGCCCAAATCTGCACGACTGCGCTTCGTTTTCTTCACACCGTCCGAAAGTGTCACCGTCGCTTGCAATTTCGGCGCGAGTCCAGCCATCAACTTCTGACGCGCCTCTTTCGCCGTCAATCCACTCACCTCGATGCCGGCAATCGTCGCTTTCCCCAGTGGCGATTCCGCCTCCTGCGCCTGAACCCCACCCACCACCAACACGCCCAAAACCAATCCAACAAAGCGCAAACCTCTCATCTGTCTCTGCCTCATTTCTTTGCAATTAGGTATTCGTCAGAGCAGACGGAAATTGTCGCTTGCTGTTCCCTCTTTTCATCAAACCACAACGAATACGACGGACACAACGGCAATTCATGAGAATTTCTTGCATTCATTTTCGTGTTCTATTCGTGCAATTTCGTGGATCGTTTTTGTATTTCGTTGTGTCCGTCGTGTTCGTTGTGGTTCACTTTTCTGCCTTGACAATTGCGTTGATGGCGGTCACTTGGGCGAGAAGGGCGGGGAGGTCGGCGAGATCGAGCATGGTGGCGGCATCGGAGAGGGCATTTGCGGGATCGGGGTGGACTTCGAGGAATAGGGCGTCTACTCCGACGGCGACAGCGGCGCGGGTGAGATGCGGCACATATTCGCGCAAGCCTCCCGTAGCGGTTCCGCCCGCTCCGGCTCCCGGACGCTGAACACTGTGCGTGCCGTCGAACACAATGGGATAGCCGAAACTTCGCATGATGGGCAAGCCTGTCATATCCACAATGAGTGTATTGTAGCCGAATGAGGCTCCGCGTTCGCAGAGGAGCAG
>CAZPZP010000278.1:0-5790 GCA_964591025.1 uncultured Chthonomonadaceae bacterium | reverse complement strand
GTTTTGTGCGGCACTACCGCTATAAAGAAGTCATATAACCAACTCCCCTCTCGCAACGGGTAATGAAAGTACCCGGCAAGAAAGTACAAGCGTCTTTCAGACGCACTCATCCGTGTATGGACTCCCCTCTCCTCCGAACTTGTTCGGGTATCAGGAGAGGGGTTGGGGGTGAGGTAAAGACGCTTGTTTTTTCAGACAGGGGTTTTCAACCTCCACTGCGAGAGCGGAGTAACTAATAAAAATGCCCCTCTCCCAAAGTTGAGAGAGGGGCAAAGAGTGAAGGCGTTTAGTACGCTTCGGCTTGTTTTTGTGTCACGGTAGGATCGAGCTGAATACTTGGTCCCATTGTCGAAGTCACAACAATCTTCTTGAGATACTTACCTTTGGCAACGGCGGGTTTTGCCTTGACCAGCGCATTGACCAGAGTCAAGAAGTTGGTACTGAGCTGCTCGACGGTGAACGATGCTTTGCCAATCGGCGCATGAATAATACCACTTTTGTCAACGCGGAACTCGGCACGGGTCGCGCCCTTGATGTCTTTGACAACCTGCGTCACGTTCGGGCTGACCGTTCCTGCCTTCGGGTTGGGCATTTTCTGCTTGAGAATTTGACCGAGGCGACCCACAAGCGGCATCATATCGGGCGTGGCAACGAGAATATCGCAGTTCGCGCCGCCTTCCTTCTGAATGCGCTCGACAAGGTCTTCGGCTCCAACAAAGTCTGCACCGGCGGCTGTCGCATCTTCGGCGTTCTTGCCGCGTGCGAACACCCAAACGACGCGAGATTTACCTGTGCCGTGCGGCAGGTTCGTGGTTCCGCGCACCATCTGATCGCCGTGTCGCGGATCGACGCCGAGAACAATTGCGGTTTCGATAGTCTCATCGAACTTGGCGGACGCAAACTCTTTGATCTTGGTCAACGCTTCGATTGGTTCGAGCATCTGCCCTTTAGGGACTTGCTTCTCAAGAGCCAAAAACCGCTGGCTATGCTTGGCACGTCCTGATTTCGCTTGGCGGCGTGCCGCAGTGGAAATACCGGTTTTCTCGGCTGCCTCTGTTTCCGTCGCTTGGACGGGTTGTGTTGTCTCAATATCTGCCATGAGATTATTTTCTCCTGTGGTCTGACGGGACATTGCTGTCCCTCCCACGCTGTTCTTGCTCCTCAGTGGGAGTCAACGATTTGCCATCAGAATTGACTTGGCTGACACGCTGTCCGACCTGTGACCAGACAAGCCCAACGATCATCAATCCCCACAAACCCACGCCGCGCAGAACGTGGAAAACCCAGTCACGGGTGAAGGAAGAGTCGAAGGCGGTTCCATATAATGCTTCCTGCGCCAGAAAACTCATTGCCGCCGCGCCCAGTCCTGTCCACATCGAGAGAAAGTAAAATTTCGCTTTGCGTTTGTCGCGCTCGAACGCCGCAAGATGAAAACTCTTATTCGAATCGAGGCGTAACGCAAGATGCGAGACCACCAGCCAGGCTGCACTGAGGACTCCCAAAATCCAAAACTTCCCTAATGTTGACGTTTCCATTATAGCGACTTTCTCCCTTGTGGGTAATTGAGCAATTGGGTTGGTATGTGATTGGGTAATCTCGGTGCTGACACACATCGCACGGCTTGATGCCGCTTATATGCTTGCAGTCAAAAACCCAATGACCTAACCACCCAATTGCCCAATTACCCGATCACATCAACGCCCATAGACTTCGCCGTACCCATGATGATCCGCATAGCGGAATCAATGTCGTGGGCATTCAAGTCGGGCATTTTGGTTTCGGCGATTTGACGCACCTGTTCGGTAGTCAGTTTGCCCACTTTTTCTTTGTTGGGACGACCCGAACCGCGTTCAATTCCTGCCGCTTTCCGAATCAAGTCGGGAGCAGGAGGGGTTTTCGTAATAAAGGTAAACGAGCGGTCTTCGAAAATGGTGATTTCGACGGGAACAACCGTTCCGATCATTGCCGCTGTTTTTTCGTTGTAGCCCTTGATGAATTCCATCATGTTGATGCCATACGGACCCAACGTAGAACCAATCGGGGGCGCGGGGGTGGCTTTGCCTGCATTGATTTGCAGCTTAACTACCGCCGTCACTTTCTTTGCCATCGCACTCCTCTTTCATACGCAAATCACGCCCGTTCTGTCCGCTTTTCTTGAAAAAGGGCAGAAGGGCTGTGAAGTTGTCTCACTATAGGGCGGTTGATACGGGCATTTTCTGCGCGAAATTGCCCGTATCAACCGCCAAAATCTCAACCTAAATGACTTTCTCGACTTGTTGGAAGTCCAACTCAACGGGCGTATCGCGCCCGAAAATTGAGATCAGCACCTTGAGTTTTTCTTTTTCCGCTTGGACTTCTTCGATCTGTCCGGTAAACTCCGTGAACGGTCCTGCTGTGACGCGCACAACTTCGCCCTTCTCGAATTTTACGACAATGACGGGAGCCGTCCCCTCTTCCATCAAGAGCAGTTCGCGGATTTCGTGACTCTGCAATGGAACAGGCTTGCTTCCGGGCGGAATAAATCCAATAACGCCCGTTGTGGATTTGATCAGATACCACGTCGAGTCGTCCAATTCCATCTCAATCATTACGTATCCGGGAAATATCTTGCGCTTGACCTCTATTTTTTTGCCGTCACGAGTTTTCGTTTCGATTTCGGTAGGCACAAGAATACGTCCGACTTTATGGGTCAGACTCATGGACTCGGCGCGACGCTGAATGTTCGTCATCACCTTATTTTCATGACCGGAATAGGTATGGATTGCATACCAGTGTCGAGGCATGGTAACTCCACTGCAAAAGGGTCATTCCCTCGAATGCGCTCGGATTCTCAGCGAACACGAAGCGGGAGGCGAGCAACCGCAAAATTTATTTGATAAGGCTAAAACGACTGACGAGAAATGACAGGGTTGCGTCGAGGATACCCATGTAGATGCCTAAAACAATGATAACGCCAACAACAACGAGAGTCAAACGAGTAGCTTCTTGACGAGTCGGCCATGTGGTTTTTTTCAGTTCCACAAACGTTTCGTTCAGAAAGTTGCCCACTTTTTCCTTGCTGGCTTCAGTGTTCGGAGCGGCGGTCGGCGGTGCGGCTTTTGGTGTTGCTGCCATCTGTCATCCCATCGAATTTTCCATTGCGACAGCGAAGGTTCGCATTGTCCAATGGTATGCGTAAGAGCGGAAAACGATTTCCAAGCATATCGGAGCCGTTTTCCGCCCGAAGTGGTTACTCATTGTCGGCAGAAAATCCAGCGGATTTTCATGCTTTTATGAGAAGGAAAATGGCAGGGGCAGAGGGGCTCGAACCCCCGACCTGCGGTTTTGGAGACCGCTGCTCTACCAACTGAGCTATACCCCTATGATTGGAGCCTTTCGGCTTGTATTCCGTTACGGAGAACACCCCAAAGATGTTCCCCGCAACAGAAATTCTCTCGAATAGAAACTATTCGATAACTTTGGTCACGCGACCTGCACCGACGGTGTGTCCACCTTCACGTACAGCAAATCGCAAGCCCTCTTCCATCGCAATCGGTTGAAGCAGTTCGCCCGAAATGCTGATGTTATCGCCCGGCATCACCATTTCGACACCTTCCGGCAGGTTCATCGTTCCGGTCACGTCGGTTGTGCGGAAGTAGAACTGCGGGCGGTATCCGCTGAAGAACGGGGTATGGCGTCCACCTTCCTCTTTGGTGAGGATATAGACTTCACCCTCGAACTTGGTATGCGGCTTGACGGTGTTCGGACGACCGATAACCTGCCCGCGCTCGACATCGATTCGAGCCACACCACGCAACAGAATGCCCGCGTTGTCACCGGCAAAGATTTCGTCGCAGGTTTTATGGAACTGCTCCAGACCCGTTGCGGTTGTCGCTTTGGTCGGGCGCAGTCCAACAATCTCGACTTGCTCGTTGAGTTTCAATGTGCCGCGCTCGACACGCCCAGTTACAACCGTACCGCGTCCAGTGATTGTAAACACGTCTTCGACAGGCATCAGGAACGGCTTGTCCATATCGCGCTCCGGCGTCGGGATGAACGAGTCAACCGAGTCCATGAGTTCCCACAACGGCGCATGACCGGGGTCATCGCGAGTGAAGGTTTCGCTCGAAAGGGCGGCAGTTGCGGAGCCTTTGATAACGGGTGCATCGTCACCGGGAAAGTCGTACTTGCTCAAGAGTTCGCGGACTTCCATTTCGACGAGTTCGAGGAGTTCCTCATCATCAACAAGGTCACACTTATTCAAGAAAACGACGACGGACGGAACGCCGACCTGACGGGCGAGCAGGATATGCTCGCGGGTCTGCGGCATCGGACCATCGGCGGCGGAGACAACGAGGATCGCCCCGTCCATCTGTGCCGCACCGGTGATCATGTTCTTGATGTAGTCGGCGTGTCCCGGACAGTCAACGTGTGCGTAGTGACGGGCGTCGGTCTCGTATTCGAGGTGAGCGACGTTGATAGTCACACCGCGCTCGCGCTCTTCGGGAGCCGAGTCGATTTGGTCATAGGACATCTCTTTGCTGCCATTGTGGTTGGCGAGCATTCGGGTGATGGCGGCGGACAAGCTTGTTTTGCCGTGGTCGACGTGTCCGATGGTGCCGATGTTGACGTGCGGTTTTGTCCGCTGGAATTTTTCTTTGCCCATTTGGGTTTTCGGAACCTCCTGCGTCGGCGGCATTCATTGCCGTCACGCAACTCAAAGAGTGGATAACAGTCTTCCAAAAAAGGCGCGTCATTCGGGAAGAACGCCCTCTCCTCGGCGCATCATTTCACCAAGAGAGAGAACGGAAGCGACTTGAATCAGCCCATGCTGGGAATCGGACCCAGGACCTCTTCTTTACCAAAGAAGTGCTCTACCACTGAGCTACATGGGCAGAAAGAAACTGGTGGGGAGAACAGGTTTCGAACCTGTGTAGCTTACGCGGCAGATTTACAGTCTGCTCCCATTGACCACTCGGGCATCTCCCCAACTCGACTTCGTAAGCAAACCGTCTCACAAAGTATTACTCGGTGGAAATCGCGCTTCCACCGAGTAAGCACACACATTATACATGACAGGAGGCATAGAGTCAAGGTTGCACTTTCCAAAAACCGCGCCAATTTTGTTTCGGCTTGAGAAGGAAATCCCCTTTTTCTTGAGGCAGAGACTTGCGTAACAGTTCGTAACAGTTTAGGGTAGTGAGAATCTTGACGTATAATTGTTCGTACTTCCCCGTATAGACGCTTTCGCCTCTTTGTCTCGTGAAGAATTGATTCCTCTGGTGCAGTGGTTGACAGCAATGTTAATGTGCGGCGGCTTTTTCGGGTAAAATGGGGGCGAAATGCTGTGCCGATGAAATGACCGCGTAGGGAGGACGCTTGCCATGGATCAGATTTCGCCACAACCCGATACCTCTGCCTTGCTTGGCGATATTCGCCGACTCATTGAGGAGGCACGCGAACGTGTTGCCGTTGCCGTCAACAGGGAACTGACCCTGATGCACTGGCATATCGGCAATCTCATCCGCAATGTCGGCATTGGCTTGCCGTGCCACCACCATTATCGCCCGCTCACTTTCTCCGAATATGGCGGTCGTGCCAAAACGCCCTTGTTCCCGACAAAAGCCGACATCAAGCAGGTGCATGAGAAGAAACGTCCGGTGCTGGCGTGGACGCATTTTGTGATGGATGACGACGCCTATTGCCCGAAATCGTGGGGCATTGTCCACTCCGAAGTGCGCTATATTGTGGCACTGCTTCAATCTTTGCAGAACGTCGGGATCGACTCGGTAATAGACCTCTTGTAAGAGT
>CAZPZP010000277.1:0-5796 GCA_964591025.1 uncultured Chthonomonadaceae bacterium | reverse complement strand
AGCACGGCACGGCGGAACGCCCCCAGCAGAGAAATTCATTTCGCTGGACTTATGCTATTTGGTTCCGCCAAACCTTGGGCGATGTCGTAGATACCTTGCTGACCAAACAAAAGTAGGGAAGTCTCATGAGGAGAGAGTAATACCTTCGAACTGAGCCAATTGTTCTAATGCGTCGTGAACTTCCATTGACAATGCAAAGCGTTCCATCGTGTCCGTCATTTTCATCGCCTCCTCTTCTGTATTCTATCGTGATTCTATCGTGAAACTCCTGACGCGGCAACGCAAAGCGGAAATCTTCCCCTTTAGCCATTGCCGGGTGTTTTCGGCTTGGCGGGTTTATCGAAGCGGGCGAGATTTTTCTTGGCGAGATCGTTTTTCGGATCGGCGTCGAGTGCCTTCTTATAGCACGCTTTCGCCTGATCGATCTGCCCTTTTGACTCGTAGGCGACACCAAGATTGTTATGCGCGTCGGCGAACTTCGGGCGCAAAGCCACTGCCTTTTTGAAGTAGTCTATAGCGTCATCTAATTTTTCCTGCCGCTGTGCGACCAATCCCAAACCGTTCAGCGTGTCGGGATGATCGGGCAGGTCTTTGAGCGCGGTTTCATACTCAGTGCGGGCGCGATCCAAGTTCTCCGCGCCGCCCTTCCTGAAGTAATGGACTGCCAGCACGCGATGAATGGCTGCCATCTGTTCGCCCTTGCCGCCAAACTTGACCGCCTCCTCCAACGCCCCCACCATGCCACCCTCGTCGCCCGACTTTTGCAGACTGGTTCCAAGATTTATCCACGCCGCCAAATCTTTCGGCGCAATCTTCGTCAGTTCGCGATAGGTTTTCGCCGACTCCGCAAATTTTCCTTGTTTGAACTGTGATTGCCCGATACCGTACCATGCATCCCGGCTGTCCGGTTTGAGGGCAATTGCCTTTTTATAGGCGGCTTCGGCTTGCTGTGGCTTGTTCTGGCGCGTATAGACCAAGCCGAGATTGTACAGTGGGTTATATTGTTTCGCGTCGATCTGTGCCGCTTTCTCGAATTGAACAATCGCCTCAGTGTCCTTGCCCATATCGAACAACGCTTCTGCATAGGTCTCGCGGATCGGATAGTTGTTCGGAGCGAGAGTGACCGCCTTCGACAGCGCGTCGCGTCCTTTGAGCATCATTTTATCGGAATCGGCTTTCGGCGTGCCGGTTTTGCGTGCCGCCGCAAGTGATGCCACTCCCACATTCTGCCAGAACGTCGCGTTATTCGGTTCCAGTTTCGCGGCTTGCTCATAGGAGAGAACCGCGTCGGCACTCCTGCCCGCAACCTGCTGCACAAATCCCAAATTGTCGAAAATATACGGGTCTTGCGGGTTCAGTGCGGCGGCTCGCTTGTATGCTGAAATGGCTTCCGGCAATTTCTTCATTTTATAGAGGACACTGCCGAGATTGTAGTGCGGGTCTGCCGACTTCGGCTGGAGTTTCGCCACCGCCTCAAACTCTTTGACCGCCTCAGCATAGCGTTTCAGACCGTCATAAGCGTTGCCGAGATTGAGACGCGCCTCCGCATTCTCTGCCTTGATCTTGACCGCCTCTTCCAACGGCTCTAACGCTTCGGTATAGTTCTGTTCCTGCAAATGGATAAAGCCGATCCAGTTGAGAATTGTCGTATCTTTCGGCGCGAATTTGCGGGCTTCGGATAGTTCCGTGAGGGCGTCCTTCGTCTTTTTCTCTTTATACAATGTCAGGGCTTTGTCGAAATGCGTTTTGGCGTCCTGCGCCTGAACTCCTCCCGTAAGGCTCAACCCCAACCCGACGAAAGCCCAAACCGTCAATTTGCGTGCAGTCTTCTGCATTATCCCGACTCCTTCTTCCCAAAACCCGTGCCGACTCTCTCGCAATCAACGAGACGAGTCAGCGATCCATCACCTGATCCATTGCCGAACGAAACGCCGGAAGCAGTTCGCGGTAGGAATGCGGCGTTGTCGCCGGTTTCGCATAAGCCTTTTCCAGCAGTTTCCACCAATCGTACTGCTCGATATACACCAAATCGAAAATCATAAATCCCTGTGACTGCCGCGAAGCCGCTGCCAACGCTTTCAGGAACATTTCGGGGCGATCCGCATAGTCCGGCACATACAAAGCCGCATACACAAACGCACTGCTCGCCACCGCCTGATTCGACATCTCGGCGGTATATTCTACCGTATTCCGCTCACTCTGTCCCAACCGTCGGGCTTCTTCGCGAGTGGCAGTGCCTTGATAACAGCCCGTCGTGATCCAGTCGAAATAATCGGCATAGCCCGTTGTCGGATAATCGTCGCTGAACCAAGAATAGCGCAGATTCGTGCGTTCACTGCCCCAGTTAACCCCGACCTCATAATACAAAGGATACCACGCGCCGACATAAGTCCCCAACAGAATATTCGGCTTCGTACTCCGTACCATTTTAGACAGTTCACCGACAAAATCGCGGATATTTTTGGCACGGAACTCCAGCCACTTCTTATAATGCTGTCCCAAAATGGGCGGCTTGCCCGGCGTTGCTGCAAACGCAAACACATCTTCGGGAAATCGCGCCACAGGTTTACCGAGATATTTCTCAAAGGCAGTGCGTGTCAAATCGCTGAAGTCATTATAAAAACTCGCGTGCCGACACCGATCCAAAACCAAGCCGTCAATCTCATAACGGGTCACAATTTCGCGGGCAATATCAATTTCGTATTGCCGCGCTTCGGGATGCAGCACATTGACGAACGCCGCGATTTTCTCGCTCGGAGCCTGAGTGATCGGCGTGCGCCCCGTTTTCATATCGAACCGCACCATGTCTCCGGGAGCGATATTCTGCGTTATCCAATTGCGATCTGTTGCCCGTGTCGCCCTCACAATCGAGCCGTCTTCGGGCGCGATCAGCGGGTCATCGCCCAGCAGCGCACTGTCCACCACGCCCTGCACGCGCCGATTGACATCCAAAACGACATTGGTTTGCAGTCCGAACTGTGCCTTGCCCGCATCGGTCACGATTCCACTGGCATTGTCCACGCTCTCAAGCCCGATTTGCCCTGTTGTCGGCTCGCTGTTGAGAACCGTCCCCGTGCCTGTCAGCAGGGCAGGTTTATTGGCATCGTCGGGTTCACGCGGGACTTTGACCGACAACCGCGCCCCATTCTTGGCGATCATCCCCCGATCAATCGTATAAACGACGCTCTGCCAGCTTGTGTTCTTATACGCCAGACCCACGCCGAAAAGTTTGTGTCCTTCACTGAGCGTATTCATCGCGGCATGAACTTCTAACCCTGCCGCGTGTCCTTCCTTCACGAATGCCGCCAGAATATCGAACTCAGGAACCGCCCGCCCCTTCCAAACCTTCATGCGAGGCGCAATTTTGCTCGCATAAAGCACTTCTCCGCTCAACGGCTTGACATCCACGACCAGCACATTGACGCCCGCCGCCTTGCATTTCTGTACAATATCGCGCACGCCCTCCGCCGTCGTCGTATAGTCAACTTCCTGCTCTTTGCCGCTGACAATGACTTTGCGCGTCAGATTCGCCGTGCCGTCAATCCACATGACGCGCCCCTCCGCGCCCAAAACCGCACTGATACTCCGCGCCACATCGGGCTGCCGTCCCTGCGCGAAAGAGGGAACCACGGAGAACACGGAGAAATACAATACAAACCACAGGGAACACAGGGGACACAGGGAAATTCTCAAAATCTCGTTAGCAATTGTTTCCGTGCTGTTTTTTTCGTTTTTGTTTTCGTGTTTTTTTCGTGTCATTTCGTGGATCATGTTTTTGTGTGTCCCTGTGTCCCCTGTGTTCCCTGTGGTTCATTCTGTTAGCGGACGATAATGTTGGCAGGATAGGAGGAGCCGCCGAGCGGGACGGTTTGGATCGTGAAGGTGCGCGTTTCGTTGGGGCGCAGTGTTACTTTGACGAGGGCGCGTTCGTGTGGCGGACGCACTTCGCCGACTTGCAGATAAGAACCGCCGATATTGAAGACCGCCAGTGCCGCGCCTCCTCCGGGAGCAAAGACGACTTCGGCTTTGCGGTGGGTCGGGTGGGGGTTTTTGATCGTGACGCGCAGGGTATAGAGAACGCCGTAATCGCCTAAAATTTCAGGGACGGCGTCGGGCGTCGGGGTCGGCGAAAGGACATCGTTGCGCCCTACCGGAACCTGCGCCCAATGCTCGCCGATGGTATAGTTCATGGCGAGGGTGCGGGCGGCAAGGTAGGTGTTTTGACGCGCAAGGGTTTCGAGCTGCATGAGTTGGGGCAGGGTATGGGTTTTTGCTGTGGCGACGCGCCACGGATCGAGATGCCCCTGCGCGAGTTTGGAATAGCCCGTTCGATTGGGAGACACAGATGCCACTTGGATCAGACAGCGGGCGTCTTTGGCAGGTTCGAGAAGGCGCAAGAGGGCGATACCGCTGGAGGTTTGGCGATGGGTGAGCCTCTGCAAGACCAGTGGCAAAGACGAACGGGCGGGAACCGTGACGATTTCGCCGTAACGCTTCATCTGATTTTGGAGAAAAACCTGCCCCGCTTTATAGCCTGTTCGCGCCGGATCAACCGCAGGAGGCACGAAGCCGGGCGTCAAATGGAGGCGAAGGGGCGCGTCTGTTGGATTTGTGAGCGTGACTGCGAGAACCATGCCGCCGCGTGTCATATTGTCGTGATGAAACATCAGGCGTGCGGGTGCGGCATCGGCGAGTGTCGCGGCATAGAGAACTCTGGAGCCTGTGATATGTTCGGGCGTATTGCTGTAGAAGAGACGTTCGGCGGGCTTTTCAACGAGAACACGATTGACGACGCGAATGCGGGCAGTTCCCGTTGCGGTCAAATAGCCGCCACCGGACAGCACAACTTTTGCTGTGACGACGTGGCTGCGTCCGGGCAGGAGAGAGAGTTTTGTTTTCGCAGAGGAGACGATTTTCAGCGTGGCTCCGAGTTCGCAAGGGGCTTGGCGCAGGATATTGTGCGCGGAGGCAAGCACCAATTCGGCGGGAGCGGACGGGTTTCCGGTGACCTCCGCGAGCAGTTCCGACGGCAAGCGTCCCGCCCATTTTTTCACTGTGACGGGGCAGGCGATTGCTGTCTTGCCGACCATCACGCGCACCGTTGTATTGCCGACGTTTTGCGCGGTCAGGGTGACGTGGCGTTTATCGGAGTTGCTCTGTGCGGTCAGCACATTCGAGCGGGCATCGAGTTGAGTGGCAAATGCGCCGTTGTCCCAGCCGCCGACAGAGATGGTTCGGGTTTCACCGAGGGGAATTGTCAGCCGTTCCGCGCTCAAGGTGACGGCGGGAGACGCCAACGCTTCGCGAATTTGGCGCGTCCATTGATTGGTTAGGGTGGGGATACCGCTCCCTTTGGCGACGGCATCGTGAATGCCGATAGTCAGCAAAACGGCACGTCCCGCGACAACGACGCGCCCCTCTTTTCCTACCGTTCGCGCCTGAATATCACGCACGCTCAAGCCGGACACGGCAAGGGTTTGCAAGCGTGAGGCAACCGCTTCGGCGCGAAAAACGGCGGAGTGTCCGGGACGTTCCGGGAATTTGATGACGGTGCGTTTGTTGATGACAAGCGTGTTGCCGGTTGCCGAGATGCGCGGGCGCGTCCCCGCGTCCGATGCAAGAACGCCGCACAGGAACGACAGCGCGAACAGGCTGACGGCGGCAAAACGGAGAGAGTACACTGGCATAATTGTTGGACTTACCTCGAAAATGAGAACAAGAGATTCTACCCTGAATTTTCGGCACAGTGTCAATGAATCCTGAACTCTCTTTTCTTCAGAGATGGAAAATCCCTGT
>CAZPZP010000276.1:0-5796 GCA_964591025.1 uncultured Chthonomonadaceae bacterium | reverse complement strand
GATGGGTGCGTCTGAAAGACGCTTGTTTTTTCCAGACGGGGGTTTAAAACCCCCGTCTGAAATGGCGTGCTGCCCCTGTCCTTCGGACGCGCAATGTACGAGATTTATCTGATTTGTCTATTATTCTGACCTGATTGAGCAGGTTTGTCGTCACGCCTTAATCCATCCGAAACAAAATCGCACGGCTCCTCTCGAACGTGCCGCTTGATCCTGATGTTTTCGGGGTGAGCAAGAACAGTACCGCTCAGAGTAATCGCGTGTACCCGTGTCAGATTTGGCGAAGGTATTGTAAGAATCTTAACGGAATTTTCAAGCATGAGTATTTCTCGCTTCTTTGCTTCGTTTGGCAAGCCCCAGTTGCGTCTGCTCTTCCTCGGCGCGGATTTCCTCATCAAGTTCGGCTTCCATTTGATCAAAGAAAGCGTCTCCATCAACGCCGGAGTCGATCCCGTTTTGACTCTGGCGTTCTATGTGTGACGGATCGAGAAGGAGCCTTCGATCCGTGTGTCGGGAGGGCATCAAAATTGCTTGCTCCCGACTTGCCCATCCCGTGTTGAAAAAGTGCCTGACTGGCAGGGATGCTGTCTCTTCGGAAAGAGAGATCATCCCCGCTCAGTCAACGATGTGCTGGCGGTTGAGATACGCGCCGTCGTTGACCCGCTCCATCTCGGAGGTTCCCAACGCATACGAGGCGTGTGCCGCTTTCAGACGTGCCAGTTGGCTCAAAGGATTAGGCTTGACGTTGTGGCGCAGGATCGAATCAGCGGTCTGTCCCGTGCGTCCTTCCAATACCGCGACCAACTTGTCCAAAGCCTCCATTTGCGCCACAGTGCGGGCTTCCAGAGGGCGTCTGTTCTGTTTCTCTGTGTGGTGGGTTGCTTCCATCAGGGTTTGCAACTTAGGTTCCTCGCTTTCTGCTCAAAAGGCGCGATTGTGCGCCGTCATTCTCGACGATATGTGTACAGATTCCTACTACTCTGTACAGGGCAAAACCGGAAGCAAAACACGCATTTTCAGGCAAAAAATTACGCCCGCTTCGGAGTGAATACCGGGCGAGCGCAGCGGACGTCGAAGCGACTAAAAAGAATAAGTTTTCTTTCAGTGCCATAACGCAGGGCTGCCTCCCGCGCTCAAATCGCGCAGTCTGCCGATGCTCACGTATTCGGTTTTCCACAATGTAGGAACTCCCATACCTGTATGATCTCCGAGAATATCCGGCGCGTCCGTCAAATTAGGTAACATGAGCGGGTTTCTCCGTCAGTTTCCTAAGAGCAAGGATTTTCCCTGCTCGTTAGTGTAAACGCTCGTCTCATTCAGAATTTCAGTTTTATTTTTCAGAATTCCGAAACGACTGTGATTGCGTTCACAAAGATTGACAAGAAAGATCACCGCAAGGTTTCACTTTTTGCCAAACTTTCTTCGGTTTCTTTGTCGGCACAGCACTCCCCTTTGCTAAAACGAAACAGCAAACTCTTCGGTTGTTCTTGACAAACAGACGGGCTTGCTGTTATCCTTTGAATCGAATTTCCGCTATGTTTTAAGGAACGAGGAACAATGACTGCTACTACAACGAAAAAGACTGCGATTGCCGCTGTGTTTGCCCTGATGCTGACTGGAGCCGCCCGTACTGAAACTCGCCTTGATGCCAGAGATATTGCTCAATTTACCGCACCCATGACCGACCTAGAGACATCCGTCAAAGTCACGCAGATCGAGCCGAAAGAGTTGGAGAAAATCGGCAAAGATTTCGCTCTGAATTATCGCCTCAAGACTATGACCCTGCTTTACAAAACCCCCGATAAACTCCGCGTCGAGGGACGCTCGAATCTGCTCGGCGACGCGCTTCTTATCCAAAATGGAGCGTCTCGCTTCTATGCTGTGCCGAAACTCCGACTGCGAAAAACCGAAAACCTCAAAGACAGCCCACTCAAACGCCTCTCTCTGCTCGAATATGCCGGACTGCTCGGCAAAGACACGCTCAGTTATATGCAGGGCAAATTTGTGAAAGAGGACAAACTGGACGGCAAAACCGTGGCTGTCTATGAATTGACCTATCAGAGCGAAAACTGCGGCAAATCACGCTATCGCCTCACAATTGATCCCCAAACTCGTATCGCACTCAAGCGCGTTTGGTTCGACGGCGACAACAAAATCAAGGCGACATTTCTCTATAGCGAACCGCACGAAACCTTGCCCGGCGTTTTCCTGCCCCGGAAGTGCAAGATTCTCAACGCCGAAGGGATTTTGGCGGCAACCATGACCTATAGCTCCACCAAACTCGATCAAGGATTGGAGGACGCTCTGTTCTCCGTGACGCCGCAGCAATGAAGGAGACGCCTGAGACTGCCGCCTCATCCTTTGTCGAGCGTCCGATTTGGCATCGCCTGACGGTGGGATTTCTTTTCGTCACGACACTGCTTCGTCTCGCGCAATTGCCAACGATGGAACTTGCGGGCGACGAAGCCTACTACTGGGATTGGTCGCGCCATCTCGCGTTGGGTTATTACGATCAAGGTCCGCTGATCGCCTATGTCATTCGCATTACAACGGCGATCTTCGGGACAAATGAGTTCGGGGTTCGAGTTGGGGTCTGCATGGCATCGCTCGGAACCCTCATCGCGTGCGGTGTATTAGCGCGGCGATTGTTTTCACCTCTCGCGGGCTTCCTTGCCGTTTTGCTGCTCGCGGTCACGCCACTCATGGAAGTCGGCAGCATTATCGCAACCTATGATCCGCTGCTTGTCGTCTTTTGGGCATGGGCGATTGTCTTTCTCGAACGCGCATTATTCTCGCCCGATATTGCTATACAAAACCGCAGTTGGATGCTGGCGGGCGTGATGACGGGATTCGGTTTTCTCGCCAAACATACAATGCTGCTTCTTGCGCCCTGCCTAATTCTCTTTCTTCTCGCGTCTGCCGAGCATCGGAAGTGGCTGGCGCGTCCTCAACCCTATCTCGCATTCGGCATTGTGCTGCTGATGTATTCTGGCGTTTTCTATTGGAACTATCATCATCATTGGTGGACGTTCGGGCATCTCTTTTTTCTCACCACGAAAACCTTTGGGACGCCTCTTTCCCGCTTCGGCGATTATGTCGGCGGTCAGGCGTTGCTGCTCAGTCCCATTCTGTTCTTCGCGTTGTTATGGGTTTGCCGTGAGGCGCGAAAGTCGAAAGTCGGGCTATTTTTGGTATGTATGGGCTTGCCCGTATTCATGTTTTTCTGTTTGATGAGTCTCAAGTCGAAGGTGCAAGCCAACTGGTCGCCGTTCGCGTGGCTGTCGCTGACAGTGCTATTGTCGGGCGTAGTGGCGTCTCGGTTCGCGGAGTTTCGCGGGCAGGCATGGGAGATATTCACGGGCAAAAAGGGCTTGCTTCTCTCCTCTATCACGCTGACATGTCTTGTGCTGACTGTGCTTCTCGTGTCCCCGCCGCTGCGTTATCGCCTCGGCATTCGGCTCTCCATTTTGGCGGATCAGTCCAATACCACGTATGGCTGGCGCGAAACGGCGCGGTATGTCCAGAAAGTGCGGCAGGAATTAGAACGTGAAGGCAAACCCGTTTTCCTGTGCGCGAACGGCTACCAGTATGCGGCACTGATGGGTTTCTACTTGCCGGATCACCCCGAAATTCACGATATGTTTCTGCATTTTCGCCTGACAATGTACGCCGCGCACGTCGAACGCCTGAAATCTCATCTCGGCGAAAACGCGCTGTATCTCAACGAGAACCGCGTCGAAGACCCGTATCTGCGCGAAATCTTCGAGCGGGTCGAATGGGCAGAGCCATATCCCATCTGGCGACGCCCATACTACGCCGTTCCTATCCGCACCGTCCAACTCGCACGCGGCTACAACTATCGCCGCTACACAGGCTTGGAATGGGCGGAAGGCGGATAACGCTCGCGCCATGCCGGGTACAGAACGTCTGGTCGTTACCCCTATTGATATCACGATGGATTGCAAAACTTTCCGACCTTGATTTAGACGGAGCAACTTTAGTGAAACTCCTCACGCCTAGAGGCGCGGGCTTTCCACCCTCTGCACCTTCGTTTTTGTAAAGTCGAGGTGGGTGGTCTCCTCAATAAGCAAGACCCGTTCCCACCGCCGCCCGCGTTCCAAGACGGCAAAATGAGGGGCGTCGCCTTTCCACCCTAATGTAGCAACGATCCTTTAGCGTTTCTATGAGGTTTGCATTGAACTTTCCCCGTAAAGGCGCGTCTCTAAGTGCAGCCGCCAATGAGCGCGGTGCAAAACCAATAATGCAGGAGAACCGAAGATGAAAAAGTTTGCAGCAATCTCTGCCGTGATGATGCTCGGCACAGCCCTTACGCTGGGCGCATTTGCACAACCACCCCAAACCGAAAAACCCGGCAAGTCCGGTGTCGCAGGACGCAAGGGCAAAGAGGGGCGCGGCATGGGGCGGATGGGCAAAATGATGGGCGACCTGAATTTGACAGACGCCCAAAAAGCCAAAGTCAAAACCCTCAGCGAAGCGATGGCAACCAAGCGCAAATCTCTCTCGGACGATACCAAACTTTCCGAAGGCGACAAAAAAGAGAAGATGAAGGAACTCGGCAAAGATTTTCGCAGCGACATTGAAAAAGTGCTGACAGCGGAACAAAAGGCGAAGATGGAAGCGGCTCGCAAAGAGCGGCGCGAGAAGATGGGACAACAGCGCGGTGCGGGCAGACCGGGCGCACCGGGTACTCCTGCTCCCAAAAAGCCGTAATTCTTTGCGCGAAGGGATGAGGAGTTGGAGGAGCCGACCAGAATCGAACTGGTGAATCGCGGTTTTGCAGACCGCTCCCTTAGCCACTTGGGTACGGCTCCCCATGAGAACACAGCAGAAAGAAAAAGCGGGAGACGAGGCTCGAACTCGCAACATCCAGCTTGGGAAGCTGGCGCTCTACCATTGAGCTACTCCCGCCCATTCGCCAAAAGCAAAGAAATTCTTTCTTCGGTGAATATAGTATAAGACCCCATCGGCAAAATGTCAAGAGAACGGCGAAAATGCTTTCACCGTTCTCTTTTGTTTGCCTAGACGTCACAGGCGCGATATGCCTGTTCCAGTGCCGCAATGGGATCACCGACAGGACTGAACTCCTGCCCGACATAGCCGGAATAATCGGTTTCGGCAATGGCGCGGCACACCGCAGGATAGAAAATTTCCTGATTTTCGTCGAGTTCGTTGCGTCCGGGATTGCCCGCCGTGTGGAAATGCCCGATATGTCCGATGTTGGCGCGAAGGGTGCGGATTAGGTCGCCTTCCATAATCGCCATGTGATAAATATCGTAGAGCAGTTTGACCCGTGACGAATTGACCCGCTCGCATACCGCCGCGCCCCACGCCGTATGGTCACACTGATAATCGGCGTGATCCACTTTGGAGTTGAGCAGTTCCAGAACCAGCGTCACGCCCGCATCTTCGGCGGCTTTGGCGACTCGCTGCAAGCCCGTCGCTGTAATCTCTTTACCGCGTTCGTCGTCGAGTCCATTACGATTTCCGCTGAAGACGATGAGAGCCGGAATCTCCCACTTTTGCGCGAGTGTCAATTTCTCGTTGATTTCGCGTTCGATGCGATCATGATTTTCCGGTTTGTTTAGTCCGTCGGAGAGCGATTGATGCCCTCCGATGGTGATGATCTTCATTCCGGCGTCGCGGATCGCCTGCCACTGATCTTCGGGACACATCTCGAACCCGTGATAACCGATTCGTGCGGAGTGCTTGATCAAGTCCTCCGCGCCCATTGACCGCGCAAATGCCCACCACGCAATGGACTGTTTGATCGTGTTTGCC
>CAZPZP010000275.1:0-5800 GCA_964591025.1 uncultured Chthonomonadaceae bacterium | reverse complement strand
TTCGTTGCCAAAAATTCCAACAATGACTGCCATCTCATCATTGCACTGTCCGTAGGACATCTGTTTTTCAGACGGGTACGTTCCTGTACCCAGACTAACCGAATTATTCGCACCCGGAGAGATGAAGCCAGCAGGAAATTTGCCGTGATAGTGCTTGTCGGTCAAGGCGGTGGGATAAGCGTGTCGTTTCATCAACACACTTTTCCACATTCTAACACTTTTCCAATACACTCTAAGCGGTTGAATGTGGCGCGATTACCCTGCATAAGGTTTGTCCCTGCTACTTTCTCCTGTTTTTTGCGTTTTTACAACCCTCTCGCAAGTAATCGAAAGCCCAAAATGACTCATTAAGCAATTCACAACCACGGGAATCGTGCGATATTAGCGCGTATGCATACGAGTTAAACTCGTATGCATACGCGGTTTACCCTGCTCGTTTCACTAGACGATGAGCATCCTTGTCACAGCACGCCTCCATTCAGAGGGGAAAGTCCAGTGCTGAAATGATGCCTCTGCTGGCACATCTTGTGCAAAATTGACTCTCATGTCAACGAAGCAACACCTTACATCTCTCGCTGCGTCTGTTCCTACCCCTAACGAACCGTCACGCCTTCTTTTTCTCGATGGACTACGCGGCTTTGCAATTCTGACGGTGATGCTGCGCCATTATTATATGCAGACCTGCCATATCGGCTTTCCACGTTGGGCAGATGTCTTTGGGATTGAAGTCGGTGTCCGTCTCTTCCTTGCGCTCTCCGGTTTTGGATTAGCTTGGGCTTATCTCGGACCAAAACAGCGTCCCTTCTGCACACGGGATTTCTTTCTTCGCCGTTGCTGTCGTGTTCTCCCTACCTATTATGTGGCACTGCTCCTTGCCGTTTGCTTGGCATTACCAATGGCTCCTCATGAGTTGCTCAGGCAAGTCGGGACACACGTCACCCTGACGCATAATTTGTTCTCGGATACGGTGTTAGGACTTTATGGTCCTTTCTGGTCAATGGCACTTGAGTTCCAACTTTATCTTTTCTTCCCGTTCGTTCTATGGAGCTTCCGTCGGTGGGGCGTGGGCAAGACACTCTTAGGTCTTTTCCTGTTTCATATCGCCTTTCGCACATATACCATGCGGTACGGAACAATTTACAATCCGTACACTTTCACTGTGCAGTGGAGTGTTTTGGGACGATTATTTATTTTTGCACTGGCAATGGGAGCCAGTACCTTGGTGGCAAAATGGCAGATAAGTCCTCCCTCTCGTCTTCTGCATCAGTTGATCCCAGTAGCAACGTCCCTTCTTTTGATAGGGGGCGTCTTGACGCGGCACAGTCTGGGCGTTGTACATCCAATTTCAGGATTGTGTTATAGCTTTGGATTTGTGGGGGTTATCCTCTGGTGCAGTATCCGTCAGGACTGGCTCACGCGCCTTCTCCAATTTCGGCTACTCACAACCCTGGGTACGATGTCGTATAGCGTTTTTCTCGTACATGCACATATTCTCACATATATGGTGAGTCCGTGGTACGCTTCTCTTCAATCACCGCCCTCGCCGCTTGTTGTGTTGCCATTCGCACTCGCTGCGATGGTAACTGTAAGTTGGCTCTTTCATTGGGGGGTGGAAAAACCGCTCAGCGATTACTTTTATCGTCTCCGAACTCAGCAAGATAAGTCTCTTCTTGCATCCTCACTAATAGTCAGTCAGCGTAAATTTTAGTGTTTTTCGGACTGAACCGATTGTGCCTATACTCACGATAATAGCAGTTCGAATAGGACGGTCTGCACGCGCCGGGTGTCGAAAGCAGGCAGCTGATACTTCTTGTGTACTAACTCCTCAATCGCGGCAAACGCTGAAGAAGAAGGCAGACTGGCAGAACGCTGTTGCACACGCAACCTATCGCCCTTTCGATAATCGCTGGTGTTATCTCAGCAAATCGCTAATGGACTTATCTCGCCCGGAACTGATACGGCACGGCTTGCAGGAAAATCTCTGGTTTGTGACGTGCGGGCAGGGAGGAGCCATCGGCGAAGGGGAGCCGATGATCTGCAAACAGGGCGCGTGCCGTTTCCGGTAGACGGCGATTACGTGGTTTCCAAGTTCGCGACGCGAGACCGTTATCTGCCGCCAACTTCCGAAGGCAAACCGGGGCGTGTGCGCCTCAACGCGACTCAGTATTTCGACAATGTTTCGCCGGACGTGTGGACCTATCAAGTCGGAGGCTATCAACCCGCCGCCAAGTGGCTGGAAGATAGAACGGGCAGGGCATTGGATACCGACGACTTGTCCCTGTCGCTTGAGTGCCTGTTGTCCGGGTACAAAAACGTACCCGGCTAAAAAACAGACGTCCTACGGACGAAATGCCCGATGACAGCGTGATCGCTCACAATTTCTGTCATGTGCGTCCTCAATGCGTATTTTGGGAAGGCGATAACCTTGCGGTATGCGTCCGCAGGACGCCTGTTCTTTAGCCGGGTACGTTTTTGTACCCGGACAACAGGCACTCAAGCGACAGGGACAAGCCGTCTCCTTTAGGGGATGGTTGTTGACTCTTCATAGGGATGTGTAGTTTAGCGCAAAGCGAGAGATGGAAGGCAGTGAATCCAATAAATGGCTCATTAAGTTTGATCCCTGAATAAAGAAAAGAGGCATACTACCTCGTACATTGTACGCCCGTTTCAGGGCAAAATATCCCTTACAAGAAAGCTTTTCTGACAAATTTTGTCTTTTTGATTCGTTCTCTCTCATCGAATGCGCCCACACAACGGTTTGAGAAGGAGTTTGCATGGTGTCTCCCGAATCTTACGCCTGTAACCATTCATAAAACCTTTTGGAAGGAATTTTGCGACACACAATGAACACTCAACGCTATCGCTATGCTATCATTGGAACCGGACGCCCGTGGAAATCGGAGGGCGCAACAGGCTTCGGCATGGCGCATCCACATTATAAAGGTTTCGCGAAAACCGAGCGCACCGATTTGGTCGCGATTGCCGACACAGAGAGTGAACACGCCCGTCTGTTTTTGCAGGATTATGAGAGCGACGCCAAACACTATACTGACTACAAAACCCTGCTTGTCGAAGAGAAGCCGGACATCGTCAGTGTGACGCTGTGGCCTCACCTGCACGCAGAAATGACCGTCGCGGCGTGCGAGGCGGGGGTGAAAGCCATTCACTGCGAAAAGCCGATGGCGACGACATGGGGCGACGCCAAGCGCATGAAGGCGGCGGCAGAAGCCAACGGCACAATTCTCACCTTCAATCATCAACGCCGCTTTCTGGAACCGTTCCAAGAGGCGAAGCGTCTCTGTGATGCGGGCGATATTGGTTCACTGGTGATGATCGAAGCGACCTGCGGTGACCTCTACGATTGGGGAACGCACTGGCTCGATATGCTGTTCTTCCTCAACAACGAGACTCCGGCAGAATGGGCGATTGGGCAGATAGACAGCCGCAAGCCGAACGTCGTTTTCGGGGCAGATATGGAGAATCAGGGCATTGTCCATTTCAAGTGGCAAAACGACGTGCGCGGCTTGCTCATCACGGGGCATGAAGCAAAAATCGGATGCGCGATTCGCCTCGTGGGTTCCGACGGCTTGATCGAAATTCTCTGGGACAAGCCGAGTCTGCGGATCAAGGGCAAAGGCGATACCGACTGGCGATACATTGAAGAACCGGAGGGCATTCACGGCGATGCCGCCATTGATCGCGCCTGTGCGGATTTGATCAAAGCCCTTGACGAACCGGGTTACAAGCCGCTGCTTTCGGTGGACAACGCCATTCAATCAACGGAAGTGATCTTTGCCGCTTATGAGTCGAGCCGATGGCGCGGACGCATCGAGTTTCCGCTTCAACCCGACGATTCGGCACTGCTGGCGATGCGTGCCGACGGCTCCATCGGCGAAAATAGGAAGTAGGAAGAAGAGGGGACAGGACACTGCACTTTGATCCACGAAACACACGAAAGTACACGAAAATCAATGCAAAAACCCAAAGATGAAACTATCGTATTGTCATTGTGTACTCTAATTTCTTGTTGCGAGTTTTTTTTCGTGTGCTTTCGTGGATCGAAAGGTTTGTATGAGCAATTTGAGCGAACATATCGAACGCTGGCAGAACTATCTAACCCATGAGCGCGGGTTATCGCCGCATACCATCCACAATTATCGCTACGATCTGGAGAAATTTCTGCTGATCGCCCTTCAACGCGGGGCGCGAAACGCCGAAGACTTGCTGGAATCGCACGTCCTTGCCTTTCTTGGTGTCTATAAAGACAAAGGTTCGGCGGACAATACGATGGCGCGGTTGATCGTCTCCCTGCACAGTTTCGCGATTTATCTCGTCATAGACGGCGTCCGCAAAGACGATTTCATGGCGGGCATTCCGGGCTGGAAGCGTCCGCGCAAAATTCCGCGCACGCTCTCTCAGGCGAAAGTGCGGCGGCTGCTCAGTCAGCCCGATCCGGCGGAACCGCGATCACTGCGCGACAAAGCCCTGTGCGAAATGCTGTACGCCACAGGCTTGCGCGTCTCGGAAATGGCGGCGTTGACGATTGACGATGTCGATCTCGATGGCGGCTTGGTGCGGTGTTTCGGCAAGGGCAGAAAAGAGCGTCTGGTTCCGATGGGAAGAGTGGCGTGCGATTACGTTGCCCTGTATCTCAAGCAGAGAAAAGCGATTGCGGACAGCGTGGTTCCGGCTCTACCCGCCCCTAAAGGGCGAAAGCGTATGCCTCGCGAGGTAACCCTTGAAGAAGCCCGCAGTCCCTTTGTATTTCCGAGTCCGCGAGGGGGCGAAATGCCGCGTGGCGAGATCAGCAAAATCGTGAAGCGGTACGCCCAGCAAGCCGACCTTGAGGAAATCGTGACGCCGCACGTTCTGCGGCATTCGTTCGCGACACATCTCTTGGCGCAGGGAGCCGACCTGCGTTCGATTCAGGAGATGCTCGGTCACTCGCAGATTACCTCCACCGAAATCTATACTCATGTTTCGACGGAGCGACTCAAAGAGGTCTACAAAAAGGCACATCCCCGTGGAAGATAAATTAGGGAATAGGGAACAGGGAACAGGGAACAGGTTACTCGGAGAGAAGAGGAGAAGGGGAGAAAAGGAGAATAGAATCCTCCCACTCCCTATTTCCTACTCCCTACTCCCTTACTTCTGGCTCGTCTGCATGGCAGCATTTTTGGGCTATGGATTATCTTCGTGGGGACGGGCGCAGAGCGGGCGCGTTCAATGCGCCAATCTGGTGTATGCGGGCAATAAAAGTTCGCAGTGTTTCAGCGATGCGTTTTTGGGGCGATTGGGGCAGGTGACGCGCATTCGGGTCGAAGAGCGGTTTCGCAAAGTCCGGCTTGACAGCACGGAACTCAGCAGTTATCCGTTCGCCGTGATGACCGGGCAAGGGCGATTCACTCTGACCGAAAAAGACCGCCTCCAACTGCGGCACTATCTCATGCAGGGCGGGTTTTTGCTGGCATCGGCGGGATGTTCCGATCCGCAGTGGGCGCGTTCGTTTCGCGGGGAGATCGGGCGTTTGTTTCCGCAGTCACGTTTGGAACGACTGCCGCTTTCCCATCCCATTTTTCGCACCGTCTACAAAATTGACCGCCTCGACACCAAAAAGCGTTCGGGACAGACAACAATCGAAGCCCTGACCCTTCAAGGGCGCGTTGTGCTGGTCTTCTCTCCCGACGGCTTGAACGATACTGAACACGCGATTAACGGCTGTTGCTGCTGTGGCGGCGACGAGATACGCGGGGCAGAGTTTCTCAACCTCAACATCCTCGCCTACTGCCTCCTGCACTGA
>CAZPZP010000274.1:0-5809 GCA_964591025.1 uncultured Chthonomonadaceae bacterium | reverse complement strand
GTGATTATCGCCGCCGTTCTCTATGACCGCATGAGACGCAAAACGGTGCGATAGGTGACGATGGAGATTTCTCATGCCTCAAGTTTTCGTTCTCTGTGAGGAGATCAAGACAGAAGATGCCGAAAGGCTTATTGATATGCTTCATGCTTCCTGTCACGAAGTCAAAAGATTTTCTTGGAAACAATATCCTGTAGCTGACTCATTGAGACATTCGCTGTTCAGTCTTCTCGAAAAATCAGTGATCGGCTTCGTCATTATCTCCGATAGTCTCTTTGTCAATGGGTGGGTATTGCGTGAAATTGTTACGCAGAATGGTTTGGAAGAGAGAGCGTGTTTATGCCCTGTTTTCGCCGAAGGTGTTGAACCACCGGCTTGGTTGATCGAGAAAAATGAACATTGGTTGCGGATAAGTGACTGCACATCTGCTACTTTGGAGGCGGCACTCCATCGCGCAGAGCAGGGATCAAATGCGCCGCACTAAAGTACGGGGCTACCAAAAACACCTGTCCTGCGGACAGAAATCCCAAACAATACGGTAATGGTGATAATCGGGGATCGGCGTCCGAATGGACGCTTGGCGAAACGCCCTATAGACGCCGAATTCATTCGGTGGACTTCTATAGGGCGACACACGCCTTACTGCTTTCAGTAGATCGGCAGTTTGTATGGCTTACGGTATTCGCGCCGATACGACTGCGTGTTTTTGCCCGCTTTGCCTGCTATATCCATCTTCGATTTGTCCCACTTGACCGTTTCACCGGCAAGGAGCGCGGCGTTCGCGAGATGGCATACTATCGTGCTTTGCGCCATCGAAGCGATATTGCTTCGCGGCTGTGTGCGGTCTTTGACGCAATCAATAAAGTTCTGCCAGTGATCGGTTGGAACGGCAATGTCTTCTTTGGGCAACTCCTTGCCATCCTGACTTCGCACTTTCCAGCCGCCGCGCCATACTGTCAGAACCCGCCCATCTTCCGAGACGAACTCCGTGCCATGATCCGGACGATTGACGTAGTCGCGCCCCGTCTCCCAATGAAAGACAAAATCGGGGTTGGTAAATTTCATAATGGCGATATGGGTATCGGGAGCCGTGCGATCATCATCGGGCCACGCCAATTTGCCGCCATACGCCGAAACCTCCGTGGGCATGACAATATCGGTGTCCTTACTCATCGCCAGCAGTCCAATATCCATCATGTGAACGCCCCAATCGCCCGTCATTCCACTGCCATAATTCAGGAACCAACGCCAGTTGCCATGTGTGTATTCGGGGATATACGGAACTTCGGCGGCGGGACCCAGCCACATATTGTAATCGAGGGTGGCAGGAACGGGAGTGTCCGCCGTTTTCTTGCCCATGCGTGCCATGTCGGTTTTCCACGCCCGCACCAGAACGACGCGCCCCAATTTGCCGCTGCGAATATAGTCCACCGCACTGTAGAATTCTTTTGTGCTGCGCTGCCATGTGCCGACCTGAACAATTCGGTTGTATCGCTTCGTCGCGTTTGCCATCGAGCGGGCTTCGACAATGTTATGAGAAATCGGCTTCTCGCAGTAGGAATCTTTGCCCGCTTCGACAGTATGAATAAGATTCAGGGCGTGCCAGTGGTCGGGCGTTCCGACGATAACAGCGTTCACGTCCTTGTTTTCGAGCATCTTGCGATAATCTTTGTAGATTTCGGGCTTCTTTTCGTATTTGCGGAGAACCGCTTGAACGTCGCCGCCCATGCGCTTCTCGTCCACATCACAGAGCGCGGCGACTTCTATTTCATCTTTATCCATCAGATTTCGCATATTGGCACTGCCCATGCCGCCGCAGCCGATCAAGCCCAGCACGATTTTGCTGTTTTTGTCGCTGCGGCGCGGCTTGGAAGTCGGCTCGGCATGAACGGGAAGCACATTGAGCGTCGTAGCGGCGATGCCGACACCGGCGGCTTGAATAAGCTGACGGCGCGAAACGCCGGTTTCAGATTGGGACATGATTGTTTCCCTTCCTTCGGTCACAGAATACGGTCAGGGATATATTGGATTTTGCGCGGGCGTTTTCCTGCCTGAAATCATCACCGCGCCCCCTTGCCCTTGTCCGCGAACCTTTTCCTTTTTGTTCTTCTCTTCTTTAGCCGCCCGTTCTCAGAAGGCAACAACAGAGCGAACAGACCGGCGTTGGTTCCGATGGGAATCGAAACGAGCCATTGACAAAAGAGAGAACAGATACGGTAAACTGGTGCAGACATCGGGAGCAGACCTTTTGACGAGTTTTATTTTGGTGACTTGCCTCTACCCAACAAGTTGCTCTCAGGTCACAAACTGGAATTATATCAACAGGATTTTGCCGGAAACCAAAGTAATAGTCCAAACAGAAGAATTTATTCTGCTTGGCTTTTAATGACCTCTTGCAAGAGTCGGGTACAAGAACGTACCCGACTCAAAAACAGCCGTCCTACGGACGAAATTCCCCTGCCCTTCGAGTGCGAAGCACGGCACGGCGGAACGAGACCTGCACGAGAAATTTATTCTGCTGGACTCTTGCAAGAGGTCTAATGACCCAAACACCCGCCAACTTAACAACCCACTTCGGCGATATGGAGGCGCAGACCCGATTCTTCGAGGGCGAGGCGATCTTCGGCGAGAATGCCGGAATCGGTAATGAGCAGATTGACAGCGGTCAAAGGTGCAACGCACGCGAAAGCAATCTGCCCGATTTTGCTGCTGTCGGCAACGGCGAGAGATTGGCGCGACTGCGTAATCATTTTATTTTTGAGCTGCGCTGCATCGAAGTCGGTGACAGAAAAGCCCGCTGTTGGATGTACGCCGCTCATGCCGATAAAAGCACGGTCACAATGAATCGGATCGAGGAAATGAGCGGCAAGCGGTCCCAAAGTTGCACGGCGGCGCGGCTGCAAACTGCCGCCGATCAGTACAACTTCAATGCCGTCGTTTTCGGTGAGAGTTTGGGCAATGGCGAGCGAATTGGTGATGACTGTCAAGCGGTTGAATTCGCGTAGCAGTGTGGCAATTTCATGGCAGGTGGTTCCAGCGTCGAGGAGGATCGTTTCGTCCTCATGCACAAACGAGACGGCGGCAAGTGCGATTGCTCGCTTTTCCTCATGACGCAAGACGGCACGCTCGGCAAATGGCGGCTCATACAGCGTATTCCCGATGGCAATGGCTCCGCCGTGGGTACGCCGGAGCAAACCTCGCTGTTCGAGGCGCGTCAGATCGGTGCGGATTGTCGGCGGCGATACCTTGAATTTGCGGCGCAACTCCTCGACGGTCACTTTGCCCCGATGCCGCAGTCCTTCGAGGATGGCTTGCTGACGCTCTTCGGCAAAAAGCGAGGCTTGCTTGCTGCTTTCGGCACGAGAATTGCTTTTGCGGTTGGGGGGGAGAATCGATTTGCTCATAGTTTGGCGATATAATAGTGTGTAGTATCAACTTCTGTCAAGGTGGAACTTGAAATGAAACGAATGACTTTGTTTTTGCTCTGCGGTTTTTTGCTCTGTGCGGGTGGCGTTTCGGCGCAAAACATCAACCGCGTGCTTCTCGTAATCAACGATAACAGCCCGAATTCTATCGAAGTCGGCAACTATTACGCGCTCAAACGCGGCGTTCCGACAACTAATATCTGTCATATCTTTACACAGAACAGCGCAACGACGGTTCGCTCTTCGGAACGGATCGATTGGCCAACATTTGTCAGCCAAATTCGTAATCCGATTCTCAATCATATCGCTGCCAACAATCTCACCATCGAATATATTGTACTCACTCGCGGCATTCCGCCCGTTGTGGAGGGAGGAGCGGGCAATCCGACGAATGTAGTCAGTGGTCAGGGCATCGCTTCCACCGACAGCCTGCTTGCTGTCAGCCGCGACTATCCCGCAGAAAACGACCTGAATTTCACCAACGAAGACGAAACGATTATCTATACAAGAACATGGGTCAATCGCTTCTGGAATTCCCCGACGCCGTTCAGTCGTGCGACCAACAGCGGCTATATCGTCACGCGCCTTGAAGGCTGGACGCCGGAAGAGATCAAAGCGATGATTGATCGGAGCGTGGAAGCCGCCTATCTCGTCGGGACGTGGGTTTTCGACCTTTCACCCGAATACGGCTTCTATCTCAGTCGCGCGCATCCCTGGAGTATTCTCGATGAAGACTACGTGGGATTGCGCTATTTGGATTTCAACTACGATATTTATCAATCTGCCAACGAAACCCTTGCGGCGCGAATTCCGGGCGTTTTGCGTGTAGATGGTGACGTTGTGCCATCGTCAGCGAATGGAACCTTTGCGAATAACATTGGAAATATCGCGGGGTACATCGGGTGGGGCAGCAATGATGCGGCGCGTGACGAATTCGGTGCTTATCTTTCCACTCGTGCCAGGTGGAATACTCTGGGATTTCTGCCGGGTTCCATCGGCGATATTGCCTACTCCTCTAGCGGATATACCTTCAATAATCGCAACGCACTGAATCGTACACTCATAGCTGACTTGGTGGCACAGGGAATTTCCGGCGCACGCGGCAATATCGCCGAACCCTATCTCGACGGCATTTCGTCGCCGACGGTTCTCTTTCGGCACTATCTCAACGGGTTCAATTTGGGGGAGGCGTTTTATTCGGCAGGGCGTTTTATCGGCTGGCGCGAAGTGGTCATCGGTGATCCGCTGACCAAGGTTAAAGTGCCGCGTCTGATTCCGCTGACCGAGCAGGTCTCAAGCGGCAAGCAGACAACTCCTATCGGAATCTCTCAGTAAAAACAGCGTGGAAGTCAACATCACTCCAATTCGTATCAGCATTGAGCGCGAGGAGCGTACACGCCGCAAGCGGCACGCGGCGCAGTTCTCGGTGTTTTCCAATGCCATCTTGGTTGTGTTGAAATTGGGCGTGGGATTTGGGACAGGCTCTGTCGGCGTGCTTTCGGAAGCGTTTCACTCTGCCACTGACCTCATGGCATCGGGAATCGCCCTTGTTTCCGTTAAGTACGCCGACATTCCCGCCGATGAACAACACCCCTACGGACACGGCAAAGTTGAAAGTCTGTCCGGTTTAATCGAAGCGATTCTGATTTTTTTTGCTGCCGTCTATATCATCTATGAGGCGATTCGCAAACTCGCTCACGGCAAAGTCGAAGCGTTTCCTGTTGGCGCGGGTTTGGCAGTGATGACTGTCTCGATTGTTGTCAATATTCTGGTTTCGCGCTATTTGTTTCGCGTCGCCGAAGAGACCGATTCGCTTGCCCTTCATGCCGACGCCGAACATCTCCGCTCCGACATCTATACCTCGCTCGGCGTTCTTCTCGGCTTGACATTGGTTCATTTCACCAAGATGCCCGCGCTCGATCCCGTTGTTGCCCTGCTGATCGCCCTGTTCATTATGCGAACCGCATTCAGACTCTCTCGCGATGCTTATCATCTGCTCCTCGATACGCGCCTGCCCCCCGAAGAGGAACACAAAATTCTCGATGTTTTGGACTCGGAACCGCTCGTTCTTGGTTATCACAAACTCCGCACTCGCAAATCCGGCTCGGATCGCCACGCCGATATTCATGTTCAAGTAGACGACAATTTCACGCTTGTCGAAGCGCATGACCTTACCGAAGAATTGGAAGACCAAATCCGCGCTGTTTTGCCCGCCATCTATATCAATATCCACATCGAGCCGTATCTTGCCGAATTGCAGCATCAACGCGAAAAGCATGGTGGAGAGGAACAATGGGACAGCGGGACAGCGAGACGGCGAGAGCAGCAACAATAGACCTCTTGCAAGGGTCGGGTACAAGAACGTACCCGACTCAAAAACAGGCGTC
>CAZPZP010000273.1:0-5816 GCA_964591025.1 uncultured Chthonomonadaceae bacterium | reverse complement strand
AACTTTAACACATCGGGAAAGGTTTGTCAAGCGAATCGGAATGAAATTAAAAAAATTTGTTTCCATATCTCTCGTCCAGTATTTGCATCTACGCAAACGAGGGATAATTTTTCGAATCGAGATGACCTATCTTCATTTTCAAGAAAATAAAGACGCTGACCTTCCAAGCTAACATTGAGAACGTCTTTGGCAGGAGGCGGGTCACCAACATCTCATAAGAACCTAACCCGCTATCAACACTGCCGCACAGGAGAAGATCATGCCCGAATTAGCCGTTCCGCCGTCCAAACGCCTCAATCTTATTAACTCACCTTACGCACCGGAGGTTGAAAACCCCCGTCTGAAAAAACAAGCGTCTTTCAGACGCACCCTTCCCTGAGTTTTGCGTCTGAAAGACGCTTGTACTTTCTTGCCGGGTACTTTCAGTACCCGCTGCGTAAGGTGAGTTATTAACACACTCATCGCCCATTGGCAGGGTTACAATATCCGCTTGGGAGGTACGCCCGCCACCGAGTTCAAGGTCAGAGGCACGCGCACCGTTGCCGAACTCATCACTCTGCGCGACTCCTACAGTGCCACGCGCACCACGCTCGAAGGCGCACGCAACACCCGTCAAACGGCGGCAGGAGTGCGAAACGACCGCAAAACCGCCTCCAAAAGCGCATCACCGCGTTCAACCGCGCCGCCCGCTATTGGTTCGCCGACGTTCCCGGTCAGCTCAACGGACTGCCCGACGCCCCCCGTTTCAACTCCAACGCGGGCGCATTTCTGCAAGCCTTCCGCGATATGCAGACCCTCTGGACGCAGTACAACGCCCTCACCGGCATCGTCGGGTATACCGCGCCCCTGCTTCTTCCCGACAGCACCGCGCTCGCCGCCTTCACCACCGAGTTTGGCAGTATGGAAACCGCCTTCAACGACGCCACCCGCACCTCGCATCTTCCCAAAACAATCGCCCGCCTGAACGCTGTCAAGCGGGCGTGATTTCAAGAACGAACAGAGGTGGGCGGTTTCAATCTTTTCCTGCGGCGCGGCTTATCCAATTCCTTCTTGTCCAGTTCCTTGAGGATTTCCGCGAGGTCTCTTCCCTTGTCCATTTCTGCGTTGATCCACTGCGTCTCCAAGCGGTCTTGATCCAATTCTTCCTGCGTCATGCCCAATGCCAACCACTCCCGATCCATAATTTCCCGAAGAATTTGCTCACTTCGTTCGATAATGGCAAACTCTTCTTCGGTTACTTCTCTCATTGCTCTTCCCTCCCTAACAAAACACTCTGCAACAAACGTGTTCCTGCTACCGCTTCAATAGAGAACCGCCTCTGGTCACGGCGATAAGGATGAAAACCGAGATGCCGGTAAAACGGAATTGCCCGAGTATGGGGAGATACAACAAGTGCGCCTCCATGTCCCTGCACAATGCTTTCGGCAATCAATCGTGCAACTAATACCTTGCCGATACCATGATAAGCACGCTCCGCTCTTCGATAATGCAAATGTGGTGCAGTCTCCAACACTGATTGCGTATTCAATTTTCTGTAAGTTAAGCGCACTGAGACAGCATTTCCCATTCGCAGCAAGCCGAGAATGTTTTCGGTGTTGCCGTCCGCTGCTATCAATTTGCGTGTTATTTGGTGCATGATGGCTTGATGTGCATCATATAGCCAAAGGTCAAAATAAACTGCACCTGTCCATGAGGCGGCAATGTGTTGTTCATCATCGGGTTCCAGCGTCGTGAATCTGACTTGCACACGCTGACCTGCTTCCATAACAAAATACGGCAAAGTATCGGGGTTGTCAATCCGCATTCAGCAGCCTCATCGGTTCACAGCGATGTCCCCATTATAACACAAAAAAAGCCCTCCCGGAGTTCGTTCGGGAGGGCAATGTATTACTCTCTACTTCTTACCTTCTACCCTCTTATGCAAGGTTTAGTAGCGGTAGGTTTCCGTCTTGTAGGGACCTTCGACCTTGACGCCGATATAATCGGCTTGCTTGGGCGAAAGCACCGTCAGTTTCGCGCCGATCTTCTCAAGGTGCAGCCGCGCCACTTCCTCGTCGAGCAGTTTGGGCAGAACATAAACGCCGACTTTCACCTCTCTATTAACCTTGACATTCAATCCATAAATTGCTCATAATTACGTTGAGGTACAATTTCAAATGCTTGACATCTTTTTCTCTAATAAAATCCCCAGCACCGTGGATGGGTGGACGGATGAATTGATTCGTGTTGCCAGTATTCACAATCAATTCGATGGATTACGCTACGATGGTGAGGAAATCACAAACAGTTTTGCAACGATTTCCAACCGCGTTCCCGGAGTTCGCGACAGTTCCGATTATCGCGACGAATACGGTGCCTACGTCACTTATTTGGGATTGATGTTCTACGAGAAAATGGCAGACCACTGGATTTGTCGTATGAATCCTTTGGCACAAGAGCTGCTCTGTGGAGAACTTCCCGACCCACAAGCGTTCATGCGTTTACAGATGGCGCTTCTACAATACCCCAATCCAATCGGCTCGAAAATTTATGAAAAAGGAACACTCGGTATCGTTCCCAATGCGTTGGACAAACGTTTCGAGCAGATTCAATCTGGTGTCAAAAGTGTTCCTTTTCGTCTGATTTTAGGTGTTCTCCTCAATCTCAATTCAGAGTATGGTTTCAAAGATGCCTACCTAACCCGTGCAGAACTCTGGTTCTGCCTTTTCACCAATCCCGATGCAATTTGTACGCTCTCCCCTGACTATGCAGGGATTGCCAAAGAGGTTTTTGATTACCGTGCCAGTAAGGTGTCTGCTCCCCTTCCTTTACAGGCGAGCGATGCCCTTCGAAATCTTCACATCCTCAATCATACAGGTCTGGTGTCAAGACCGCCGCGATCCAACAAATTAATGCTTGTCTCTGAAGCAAGCGACCCGCAGAGTGTTCTTGGAAGAGCTGCTCGCGTGATCGCGGAAATGACGGCAATATTCGAAATTCCTCCGGCAACACTCACGAAATCGCAGGTCAAACAGTGGACAGAAGAGAGACTCAATAATGGAGAATGGGAACAATACTACTGTGGCAAAAATTTGTCTCTCGAAATTTTACAGACGATTTTGACAAATTCGACGACGATTGAAACGGATTTGCTAACCGACGTGGATTTTGGGCCCGGTGCTCCTCTACTCGATTTCGAGAGTGAGCGTAGAATAAGAGCGAAACGCCTCAATGCTCGTCCCGCGAATCCTGACGAGACAAACGCTCTACGCGAAAAAGCAAACCTCCAGCATCGCTCACTGGTGAGTCTTCTCGCAGATCGTTTACGTGCTCAGAATCGAAAGCCGGAATCGAACATCTTTGTGGACTTGTGTTGCACCTCTCCGAAAAAAATGCTTTTTGAGATCAAAAGTTGCCGCCCAGAAAATCTGCTACAACAGGTTCGGAAAGGGATTAGTCAACTCTACGAATATCGATATCGTCATCAAGAGTTGAAAGATGCCAAACTCGTACTTGCTCTGGAATCACGACCGGAGGGATCATTGGAATGGCTCTTGGATTATCTCATCGCCGACCTCTCAATTGCAGTTTGCTGGTTAGAGGGCGAGGATAATTTAGCCTGCCCGATCTATTGTCAAGACTGTCTTGGCGTTCTTGTCAACCGAATCGAATAAGGAGGATTGAGGCACGAAGTAACATTTTCGGTCTTCTGCTTTGAGAAGATGTTGTTGTCCAAGAGATTGCCATATCTCGCGTCTTGGAATCGGCACTTCTGCGAAGATTTCCTGGCGGATGAAACTACCGAGAGTCGCCGCTAAAATTGGGGGGACGGCATTTCCAATCTGACGTATTGGATGACGTGATGTGCCAGAAAATCCCCACCAGTCCGGAAAACTTTGCATTCTTGCCGATTCGCGCGGTGTGACTTCACGAGCTTCATAGGGATGGACGTGCCCCTTCCCTCCTCCTTTATCAGAACCAACAATGATGGTATAAGAAGGACGATCTGGATGGAGACGATTGATGCGGGTTGCATGATCGCGCTCTCCATAGGAAAGACTGGCGTATCGCTCGATAATTTCCGACCCATGGACACGCCCAATATGATTATTGGGCGTATTCGAGGCACCGACAGCAGGTAGTCCACATAAAGCGTCTCCTGCCGTATTGTAGGGAAAAAGAGTTCCTTCCAATCGAAAAGCGGAATGAGCTTCGGTGTGAGTTTGTGGCGGTTTTTCATCGGGTGGAGGGGGAAGTCCGATTCCTTCTAGAACACCGAGTACGATCACACGGGTTCGGAATTGCGGAACACCGTAGTGGGCAGCTTCAAGAACATATTTTTTGACGTGATAGCGATAGCCACTAAAAGGAGATTGCGCTGCTTCCAAAAACTTCTGGAAGACGGTTCCACCTTCGATACTTAGAAGTCCCGGCACATTTTCAAAGAGAAAGACCTGTGGACGAATCCCATGCAGAATTCGAAGATATTGCCAGACTAATTGTCCGCGTGGGTCTTCTAACCCCTGACGTCGCCCAAAAACGCTGAAACTTTGGCAGGGCGGTCCCCCCGCTAGCAAATTGACTTCTCCTGCTTGTAGTCGTGCCTTTTCCAAAATATCATCAGGATGAATTTCATTGATGTCGCGTTGTACAATTTCCGCTTCTCGGAGACCACCAGCCAATTTTTTACAGGCATTATCCTTCATTGTGTTCAGAGTAATGCAACTGTGCATATCAATATCTGTACAGAAACGACTCTCAAAACCTGCTGCCTCAAGTCCGCAATCCATACCGCCACCGCCGGAAAAAAGAGAAATCACCGTTGGCATTAGATTGACTCCCGCATAAATCTGACTCTGAAAAACATACTTACTCCGTATAAAGGTAATCGCAAGTATATCCTTTTGGCTGGATTTTGTCAATTAAATATACTAAATGCGGACACTTTTCTTGAAAATGTCCGCATTTAGAACACGTATGTTTGCTTTTTAAGCAAATATTGAGATTTAGTAGCGGTAGGTTTCCGTCTTGTAGGGACCTTCGACCTTGACGCCGATATAATCGGCTTGCTTGGGCGAAAGCACCGTCAGTTTCGCGCCGATCTTCTCAAGGTGCAGACGCGCCACTTCCTCATCGAGCAGTTTGGGCAGAACATAGACGCCGACTTCGTAGCGGTCACGGTTCTTCCACAGGTCAATCTGTGCCAGTGTCTGGTTGGCAAACGAGTTCGACATAACAAATGACGGATGACCCGTTCCACAGCCGAGATTGACAAGGCGACCTTCGGCGAGCATGAAGATTTGATTACCGTTCGAGAAGGTATACATATCCACTTGCGGCTTGATATTGGTCTTCGTCACGCCGTCTGCCGTGTTGAGGCGATCCACCTGAATCTCGTTGTCGAAGTGACCGATGTTGCAGATGATGGCTTGGTCTTTCATGTTGCTCATCTGCTCGAAGGTCAAAATGTCTACGTTGCCGGTTGCGGTGACATAAATGTCTGCCCAGCCGAGCGTATCTTCGACAGTTGCGACTTGATAGCCTTCCATTGCGGCTTGAAGCGCGTTGATCGGATCAACTTCGGTCACGATAACACGCGCCCCGTTGTTGCGAAGCGACTGCGCCGAACCCTTGCCAACATCGCCATAGCCGCAGACAACCGCGACTTTGCCGGAAACCATTACGTCGGTTGCACGCTTGATGCCGTCAACCAAAGACTCGCGGCAGCCATACAGATTGTCGAACTTCGACTTGGTGACCGAGTCGTTGACATTGATGGCAGGAATAAGCAGCGTTCCGGCTTCCTCCATTTTATAGAGGCGGTGAACGCCCGTTGT
>CAZPZP010000272.1:0-5825 GCA_964591025.1 uncultured Chthonomonadaceae bacterium | reverse complement strand
CTGAAAGTACCCGGCAACAAAGCACAAGCGTCTTTCAGACGCGAATACTTTCCAATTGGGATGAATTGTGCGTCTGAAAGACGCTTGTTTTTTCCAGACGGGGGTTTTCAACCCCCGCTGCGAGAGGTGAGGTACTAAGTGAGAGGCATTGACTCCCTCCCCTTGCGAAGGGGAGGGTTGGGGAGGGGTTATATCTTAAAACGGACGTGCATGATGTCGCCGTCTTTAACGGGATACTCTTTGCCCTCAAGACGCAGTTTGCCCGCTGCTTTAGCTTCGTCCCAGCAGCCGCCCGCCGCCTCGAAATCCGTGAACGCGATCACTTCGGCGCGAATGAAGCCGCGTGCCAAATCGCTGTGAATCTTTTCGGCGGCTCCCACTGCCGGCGTCCCTTTGGTGATCGTCCATGCCCGAACTTCGTCCTCACCGACCGTGAAGAAACTGGTCAAGCCGAGTGCCGCATAAGCCGCCCGAATCAGCCGATCACGCGCCGCTTCCGTAATGCCCATCGCTCCCAAGAATTCGCGCTCATCGTCGGGTTCCATTTGTGCGACTTCCATTTCGACCTTTGCACAGAGCAGAGTCACCGAAAGATTCTGCGCGGCAGCATATTGGATCAATGATTGAATGCTTTCGGGGCTTTCTTCGCCGATCTCATTTTCGCCGATATTTACGACAATCAGCACGGGCTTTGCCGACACAAACGCATAACTTTTGACACTGCGCCGCTCGTCTTCGGTCAATTCCAAAAGCCGAATCGGTTGGTTCTCTTCAAGATGCGCCTTGATTTTGTTGAGAACTTGCTGTTCTGCCGCTTCCGTCGGGTTCTGCCGTTTCTGCACACGGGATTTTTCTAATTTTTCCCAGCGCGATTCGACAATCGTCATATCGGCAAGCAATAACTCCTCCAGAATCTTTTCGGCATCGCGCAGCGGCTTGACGCCGCCTTCGGGAGCCGGAACTGTGCTGTCATCGAAGGCGCGAACCACTAAAACTAGCGCGTCTACGTTCCGCACACTCACAAAAAAGTCCGTGCCGAATTTGTCGCCTTCAGCGCGTTCGCCTCGTTCGACTTTCGCGCCGCCTTCGGTAAAAACGATGCTCGCCGGTGTGATCTTCTTTGGATTGCACGTTTTGACACAATGCTCGAAGCGCGGATCGGGAACCGGAATCGACCCGATATGCACCTCCTGCCCGCCGAACAACTCCACCGCCGAACGAGTCAGCGCGTTATACAGACTGGTTTTGCCGCTTTGGGGTAAACCGATAATTCCAACTTCCATAAATCCTCAGTATGCTCTCTATTCCGCAGGGGCTTCTATCGGTGCGTCTTCTTCTCTAAAAGGTTGTTTGCGCGGGAACTTGAACCAGAAGGTTGATCCCTTGTCCAAGCCGCCGCTTTCCGGCGTAATTTTGCCGTTGTGCCGTTTGGCAATAGCACCGACAAGAAACAAGCCGATGCCCGTTCCGCCCGCCGATTTTGACTGCGGGGTGCGGTAGAACTTTTTTCCGACTTCTTTTGTCTGCGCTTCCGTCATTCCGATTCCCTGATCTTTGACACCGAGCAGGATGCTCTCCGGTTCGTCCTCGGTAGGCGGCACAATACGCCCGATCAGCCGAATTTCTCCGCTCTGCGAATACTTGATCGCATTGGAGATCAGATTGTGCAGGACATTTTGGATCAGGTCGGGATCGGTTTCGGCAAGGATAACTCCCGGCTCGAAATCCACGATCAGTTGATGCTTGTCGGTGCGTCCGCGCTGCATGGCAGCAACATCTTCAACGGATTTTCGCAAGTCTACATCGTCTGCCCAGTTCATTTCCAGACCGGCGGCTCCCATGCGCTCGATGCGGGAGACGTTGAGCAGGTCATCAATCAGGCGACCAAGTCGATCCACGTTCTCATCAATGATGGTATAGAATTCGCGCCGATCATCCTTCGTATACCACTCTTCATTTTCGTCATCAATGAGGGTACGAACAAAACCTTTCATCGGGGTCAGCGGCGTTCGCAGTTCGTGGGAGACAATCGAAACGAATTCGGTTTTCATGCGCTCGACATTACGCAGGTCGGTAATATCGTTGAACAGAAACACCATCCCAATCGTAACGCCGAAATCATCATTGACGGCGGCAGAGTGAACTTGATAGATGTACTCCTGCTGATCGTTGTCATAGACGGTAATTTCGTCGGGGCGGCTCTCCTCGAACTCATCGCCTTGTACGGTCACTTCGCCCTGCGCTCTGGCGAGATTGCGCTTGATAATGGCTTGGCACTCTTCGTGGCGCACAATCTCACTGTAGGGCTTGCCAATAGGATCGGTATCGTCGGAAACCGAGAACAGCGCACGCGCTTTGCCGTTGACCTGCCCGATGCGCTCATGCTGATTGATGAGAATCAGTCCTGCCGTCAGCGATTCGAGAGTATGGACGAGTTTTTGCTTCTCTTCGACGACCTCTTGGAACATCTGCGCGTTGGCGATCACGGCGGCGGCATTGCGAGAAAGGCGTTCAAGGAGACGCACGTCTTCGTCAATAAAGTCGCCCCCGTAGCGTTTGTTGAAACAGCAAAGAACGCCGATATTGAGGCGTTCCACGATATGATTTTGTTCATCGCGCCGCTCAACAATGAGCGGTACGGTGATGCCGTTGTGAATTCCAAGGGTGGGCAAGCCCTCTTCCATAGCACGAGGATCATCGGGCGTATGGAAAGAACCCGGCACGCCGGCTCCATAGACCTCGCCGGAGATGCCTTTGCCCAACGGAACGCGATGCGCCTTGATCTGCTCGTCAGTCAAGCCAAACGCAGGAGCGCGTGCCGCCAATCCGCCAGTATCGCGATCTCGAACCATGATAACGCACTTTTCCGATTGCACAATCATGGCAGTACGCTGCACAAGGCGGCGCAGCGTCTCGACGATTTCACTGACGGCGACAGGCAATTCGTTGACGTCGGAGGGCGCAGCGGACGAGATTCCACTTTTCGCTTTTTGTTCCAGTTCGGCGTTCTGTTGTTTCGCCGCATCCAATTCTTGCTTCAGCTGCTTTATCTGCTGCCTTAACAGGTCGAACTCATCTGCCACGGGCGTTGTCGTCCTCTCTTCCGGTTCCGGCTCTGGTCGGCTCACTGTGCGCGTTCCAACTCGGAGCGCGGAGCGGTCTATTATATCACTCTGCGGCAACAAGCGTCAACTACAGTTCCCCCCGACGGGGTATAATCGGGATGTTTGGCAGAATAACTCCCCTTTTAGGAAGGAAAATCGTTCCATGAAGACCGCATCGGGTTTGGAATACGAAGAGATTCAGGAAGGCACGGGCGCGTCGCCCCAAGCGGGGCAGACGGCAGTTGTCCATTATGTCGGTACTTTGACCAATGGCGAGAAGTTCGACAGTTCGCGGGATCGTGGTACGCCGTTCAAGTTTCCGCTCGGTCAAGGGCGCGTAATCAAGGGTTGGGATGAGGGCGTAGCGACGATGAAAGTCGGCGGCATTCGCAAACTCACGGTTCCGGCGCATCTCGGCTATGGCGAGCGCGGGGCGGGTGGCGTCATTCCCCCGAACGCGACGCTGGTCTTCGAGGTCGAACTGCTCGGCGTCGAGTAGACCTCTTGCAGAAGTATTCTCCTCAGCGGGTACAAGAACGTACCCGCCTGAAAAACAGACGTCCTACGGACGCACACTTCCCTTGCTTGGAAGTGATTCTCTTGAAGAGGAGATTTTCGTCCGTAGGACGTCTGTACTTTAGGCGGGTACGTTCTTGTACCCGCACTGGAAGCACCCAATTAGGCGGCAAGGCGCGATCTGGCACGCTTCATTTTGAGGAACGCTTTGACGGCTCGCGGGTCGAAATGACTGCCGGATTGTTCGCGCAGATATTGAATCGTTTTTGTCTCCGACCATGCGGCACGATACGGACGCTCGGAACGGAGTGCGGTATACACATCGATTACGGCGAACAGGCGGGCAGAAACCGGAATCTCATCGCCTTTCAAGCCGTTTGGATAGCCGGAGCCGTCCCATTTTTCATGATGATGGGCGGGAATATCGAGGGCAGGACGCAGAAAAATAATGGGGGAAAGCATCTCCACTGCCGCCCGTGGGTGACTGCGAATGACAGTCCAATCGTCCTCTGTCAGCGATTCTGTTTTGTGCAGCACGGCATTCGGCAGGTTGACGTTTCCGATGTCATGAAGCAACGCACCCCAGCGGGCGAATAGTGCCTCTTCCTCGTTCATGCCGACGTTGAGGGCGAGCCGTTCCATCATCTGCCCGATTTCGTGAGAATGCCCTTCCGGTTTGCCCTCTTTCATATCGAGCAGATTCGCCCAACTGGTGATCGTCGTATCATAAGCCGCGAGCATCGTCTCTTTGACCTGCTGTGAAGCCTCTGTCAGCATCCCCGAATGGACAAGAAGCAATTCTTGGAAAAGCGCGTGGTAGGGACTGGATTGACTGGTAATGAGCTCGCTGCTGTCACGAGGTTCGTCGGCGTGCGTCGAGCGGTTGCGTCCATGCTGCTTCGAGAGATAGAGGGATTGGTCGGCGGCAGAGATCATCTCGGCGGCAGTCATTTCGGGCTTGAGGGTCGCCGCTCCCAAACTGATGGTGATTTCCCTGTTTGCCCATGATGCGGTTTGAATGGCTTCGCGCAGCCGTTCCGCCGCGATCATCGAATCGTCCGCGTCGGTTTCCGGCAAAATCACGACAAACTCTTCGCCGCCGTATCGCGCCACAATATCGTTGATGCGTGCCGTCTCTTGCAGAATGACGGCGACCTGCTTCAAGACTTCATCGCCCGCTGGGTGTCCGAAAGAATCGTTGTAGTTCTTGAATTTGTCCACATCCACCAGAATCAGCGACAAGGGCAGATGTGAGCGACTGGCGCGGGCGTATTCCTCTTGGATACGCTCTTGGAATGCACGGTGGTTGTAAAGCCCCGTCAGCCCATCGGTGAGAGCAAGGGCGTGCAAGAGAGCGTTGGCGTGTGCCAGTTCCGCCTTCTGTATTTCGAGTTCACTGCTATACGCAATCAGGCGTGAATTGGCTTGCAAAATCTCCTCTTGCTGCTGTTCCATTTCCGCCTGTTGTGATTGCAACTGCTCACGGCTGTCTTCTAAATCCCTGCTGTAGAGCGAAAGGCGTTCGACTTGCGCGGCGATTTTCTGCTCCATATCCTTTTGATCGGAGATGTCCACATGGGAACCCGCCATGCGGTAGGGTTTGCCCATTTCGTTCCAAAGCGATGCACCGCGTGCCAGAATCCAGCGGTACGCGCCGTCTTTATGGAGCATTCGGGCTTCGATTTTATATTCAGGAGCGGCTCCGGCATGGTATTCTTCGAGGGCGCGGAACACACGCGGCAAGTCGTCGGGATGAAACAAGGCGATAAAGGTCGAGAAATCGTTTGCCCATTCCGCCTCCTCATAACCCAGCATGGATTTCCAGAGCGGAGAGTAATAGACCTCGTTGGTAATCAAATCCCAATCCCAGATTCCGTCCTGCGCTCCCTGCTCCACTGCCAGTATGAACCGCTCTTTGCTGAGATGGAGCGAGTCGGAAGTCTCTTTTTGGAGCTGTTCGATCTGCTCAAAATTGCGTTTGTCGTGTCGCATCCGCGAGAAACACTTAAACAGCACCCAAAAAAGAAGCATCTCCGTGATGAAGGAGAGATAATCGAGCCAATGAGAAGACAGGGACAGGCGTGCGGCTGACAATCCTATCGGAACCAGCAGAAGAAAAAGGCTGAGAAATACAATGCGATGAAATTTGTCAGGAATGCCGTTGAACATAATGTTCTCGTTCGGAAATACAGCGCACATTATTCA